>CAYNXQ010000001.1:0-28819 GCA_964401185.1 uncultured Gammaproteobacteria bacterium
GCCGCCGCCGGGCGGAAAGCCCACGATGAGGCTGATCGGGCGGTCGGGGTATGTCGTCGAGATGATATGGGGCATCTGACCATGCTGGTCGGGTCTGCGGAATTCTTCTGTCGGCCGCAGATGATTGGAGCGCGGGGCGTTGGTCTCTTCGAGTTGTCGCATGTTCTCCTCCTCTTTGATGCTGTCTGCTTGTGCAGTGTTGAAAAGAACGGTTGGGTACTATAGCAGGGAACTCGGATTTTGTCAATACAAAAAAGACCCTGGTCGTGTTCGGCTTTGGCAGAGGGAGAGAAGGAGGGGCCTCTCCAACACCTTGGTCGAACACGATCAGAGTCCTTTGATTTTTCTCACTCTAGCAGATTGGGACGATTTTGTCAAGTCTGACGATGCGTAGAGAAAATCAAACCTCCCGACTCAATCGGGAGGTTTGTATATTTTGTTTAGGCTTTGGCCTTGGCCACCAGAGTGGCGAAGATGTTGGGCTGTTCGGCAGCGATTTTGGCCAGGACCTTGCGGTCGAGGAGGATGCCGTGCTTCTTTAGTCCTCCCATGAACTGACTGTAGCTCATGCCAGCGTCGCGGACGGCAGCGTTGATTCGGACCTGCCAGAGACCACGCATCGTGCGCTTTTTCACGCGGCGATCGCGATAGGCATGGGCGCCCGCTTTCAGCTGGGCAGTTTTGGCTAGTTTCAAAAGATTTTTTCGGCCAGCTTCGTATCCCTTCACGCGTTTCAAGATTTTTCGGCGGCGTTTGAGATGCGAGAGACCACGTTTGACTCGGGACATAAAGGAATCTTATGCGTAGGGGAGTGAACGGAGGATCGTCTGTTTCACCGTTGTATCCATGATGGCGTCGGATCGCTTGTTGCGCTTCACCTTGCCAGTTTCGCGGGAATTAAAATGATCCTGTCCATCCGTGCGTTTCAGGACCGTGATGCCTTTTTTGGAGCGTTTGACAACAAATCGTTTGGCAACCGCTTTGTGGGTTTTGAGTTTCGGCATAAAAGAAAGGTTCGTTGATGGACAGTACTGTACCAGATCGCCAACTCCCTGTCAAGAGATGGGCTGTGGCTTACTTTTTGGCAACAATGGCGGTGACTTTGTTGGCTTGCTTGGTGATTTCCTGGTCGATGCGCAGCGGCATGGTGGCCTCGATCATGCCCATGAATTTGCGAATCACATCAAAAGCGATGGCGGGTCGGCCGTGTTCGCGACCGCGCAGGATAATTTCAATTTTTACCTTGTCGCCACGAGAAAGAAATTTCTCGGCTTGTTCGCGGCGAATGTCAAGATCGTGCTCGCCGATGCGGACCGAGAGGCGGATGCCCTTGGTGTCGCTCGTGTGCGCATTGCTTTTTTGCTTCTTGGCTTCTTTTTCTTTTTGATATTTGAAATGAGAAAAGCCAATCATCTGGGTGACTGGCGGTGTTCCTTTGGGATTGATTTCAACCAGGTCCATTTCTTGAGCGCGGGCCATGGCAATCGCTGCGGCTGTGGTCATGACGCCAAGATTGGCGCCCTCGCGGTCAATCACGCGCACTTCGGGGACAACAATCTGCTCGTTCACATTGAAGTGCGGGATAATGGGTTTGTCTGGTCGGCGTTTGCGAGAGATACGCATAATATTGGTAAGGAGAGTATGCCATGGTTTTCTCTGACTGTCAAGATAAAGAAAAGCCGCCTGGGCGAACCAGATGTTCTTTTTTTATTTTTGGCCAACGTTTTATTTCCGCTTCTCGTTTGGCCGCATCACTACGACTGTCAAAAGATTCGGAATAAATAATTTTGATTGGCAGACGACTGCGGGTGTATTTGCTTCCTTTGCCTGCATTATGTTTTTTCTCTCGCGCATCTAGATCGTCGGTCATACCAGTGTACAAGCTATGGTCACTGCAGCGAGCCAGATAAGTAAAATATTTTTTTGACATATCAATAATAAGTCGAGTTTATTTTAAATTTTTGTTCTACGTATTAAGTATATCATTGCCGGGAATTTCACTCGTCGCTTTCGGTAAAAGAAAAACTCCCTGGTGGGGAGTCTTTTCTTTTGTGTGGAGATGCCGGGAATTGAACCCGGGTCTAGAGCGGGTTGTCACAATGCTCAACATGCGTTGCCTTTTTGGATAATCAAGAAATCAGAAAAAGGCAAAAGTTTTCTTGATGCGTCTGTGCATGACTTCGCGCGAGACTGACAGACCAAGCGCTCGCACTACGCTCGATAGTTGACACCGCAGTCCTGTTATCGAGTATTACAGGCGCGATGGTAGTTGCACTTAAGCGACTACGGGTGCGAATGAAGGAACGGCAAATGCTTTCGCAATGGCGTTCTTCACTCGACTAAGTACGTTTGCACGTAGCTTTTGCTCCGCAGTTTTACGAGGGTGTAGAGCGACCTCGACATGCACACTGGTGACAACAAATCCGTCTATCGAATCCTGTCATCCCCTTATGAAAAATGTTTTTACTCCTTTCGTCGCAGCTCGCGATTGAGATCTCTTTTTTTGATTGCTTCGCGTTTGTCGTAGGTTTTTTTGCCACGCACGAGCGCGATCTCAATTTTGATATGCGGCCCGTGAGTATACACCGAAACAGGCACAATTGTCAAGCCGGCTTCGTCGCTTTTTCCCCGAAGATAGCGAACTTCTTTTTTTTTCAGAAGCAAACGGCGGCTGCGATCTGATTCGTGCGGAATTGAGAGGGCTGCCGCCTTGTATCTTGGGATATGAAGATTGATGAGATAGGGGATTTCGCCCTGAAATACTACATAACTGCCAGTCAACTTCAGATTGTTCGTACGGATGGATTTTACTTCTGGTCCAGTCAATACCAAGCCTGCCTCGAAGGTTTCGAGGATTTCGTAATCAAAACGGACGCGCTTGTTGAGGCCATAGGTTGGCATAGTGCCCCAAGTATAACGCCAGCGCCCTGGTTTGGCTAGAGGCAGAAAAAAGTGTATACTATTTCTTGATATGCAGTGGCATCGGCATGACAATCGTTCTTGGTTTCTCTTGCTGCCTGGGCTTCTCGGGCTTTTCATCCTGGCAGGATTATTTTTGTTTTTACTTGGCTCGCTGCGTATGCCAAGTCCAGGGACAACCCTTGGCACACTCAACAATACCCCAGCTCCTGCCGAAAGTCTTTTGACTCCGCGCAGTGTCTTTGATCAGTATCAAAATAGTTTGCAGGCCTTGGTAGCAAGCATTGCCTCGGGCGCGCTTGACAAAAATGGCATCTTTGCTAGTGTAGACACCACCATGTTCCAGGTGCGTGTACCACAGCCCCTCCTCGATGCGCATCTCAAGGCAGTACTCGCAATCCATGCGCTGGAGCAAAACCAGGCGCTCACCGACAAAGACGTCGCTACCAAAGTGACCAAGATTCTTCAATCCCTGATCACTGCCGCGACCAATCAGGGGTAAGAAGCTCATACGTATGATTCGATCGGTTCAAAATATTTCGAGCTTGATCGCTGGCATTGCGGCCAGTATTTTTTTATTGATTGTTCTTGGGCAGACGATCTGGTGGGTGATTCTCATCCTCACCATTATCTGGCTTGGGCTCCTCGTATCGGCCGAGCGATTTATCCAGCAGAAAAATTCTCCAGCATACCCCACCATTCTTCTCACAATTTTTTCCACACTGGGTTTTCTTGGGCTCCTGGCACTGACAGAAATAGAAATGATCAAGTTGATTCTGGTCGTGCTCTCGGGGATGAGTACGGCATTTCTGATTCACACTTCTCTTCCTGCGGGAGCATCAGTTCAAGCATTTGAAGCCAAGCGGACACGACGCATTCTGATGATCTTGTGGGTGTTTTCGGTCTATGCGATATTGGCGACACTTTTTGCAACAACATTTTTCTTTCAATCCATCCCATTTTTTCTGGTCGCAGTAGTTGGCGCGGCGATGTTTTCGCTGGGGACGCGTATGATTTGGCGGCTCTACGAAGAAACGAAGGCGCCGCATACCCGGCTTTGGATTTTGGTTTTTGCTGTGTGTATGATGGAGCTGCTCTGGGCCATTCATCTGCTCCCGTTTGGCTATCTGGTATCGGCCTGGATGGCCACCTGGGTTTGGTACATTGCACAGTTATTGATCCGGTTTCATTTGTCTCGACAGGGGATTGATTGGGCGCGCCAGCGCTGGTTTTTGGCAGGAAATATTATATTGTACTTTTTGTTTCTACTCTCTTTTGTTCGCTGGGTATGATTGTTCACGCTCCGCATCTGCCGCCCAAAAGCTGCAACATAAAACAGCACGAACGCCGACAGTGGCTGCCCGTTTTTATTTTGGTTACGATTATGGCCTTTTTTTCTGGACTGGTTGGCGCGCTTGTGACCGTTGCCTGGATTGTGCCGCCGTCTCCAACAGGGCAAATTTTTTATGCCTATCAGACGAATCGCGCTGCCGAAACGCCGCTTGATCCGATCGTAGAAAATCAAATGAAAGAACGCACGATCGCGATGTATGATCGGAATAAAAAGATTTCTGGTTCATTGTATCCGCTTGGCGCTCGCCAGGGTGTCGCGATTCTCCTGAGTTCTGATGGCTGGGCAGTGGCTTCTTCTCTCGGATATCGCGCAGGGCAGGAGAATCAGTGGGAAGGGATTGATAATCAGGGCACTGCGCATCCGATTGTGGCGGTGCGGCTCGCTGCAAATACGCATCTGCTGTATCTCAAATTTGGTGGCGATGGATTCCACATTGCCCCATTTGCTCGGCCAGACGCGATTGCCTATGGCGCATCCTCTTGGTTTTTTACTGGAGACAACTGGAAACGGGCAATCATGGATGGCGTGCAACCAGTGACAACCGACAAGACGATTTCCCTTGGTGATTTGGCGTATCTCTATCATCTTGCTCCGACTGTAGGAGCTGGTGATCCGGTGATTACTGATCGCGGAGAATTGCTTGGATTGGCCGATGATCACAGCCGACTGATTCCAGCCTGGGTGATTCAAGCCGACGTTACAAATCTTCTCTCGCAGGGTACGCTGCATCGTGATCTTTGGCCGATTGATGGCCAATTTGTCGAAGGGTTTGGTGTCGAGCCTGGAGTCCGTGGAGCCACTGGATTTTTGGTGAGTCGAGTTGGTCCACGTCTGGGCGCCGCTCTGATCAAAGGCGATTTGATTCTTCGGCTGAACAACGAGCCTGTAGATCCAGCCTCGGCTTCTCGTCAGGTGTTGGGTTTGGGGCCTGATTCTACAGTGACGATCCTGCGTGACGGCAAAGAACAGGATATCTCTTTGCGAACAGCATCGAGCACCCCTTGACAAGATTTCTCCTTTCTGTTATAGTGGACTGTTTTGTATATGTTTATTGAACACAGTCCAATTCAAATCCTGCGGACGCACAAAAAAGCGATCCTTGGTTTTGGCGTGCTTGTCGCCCTTTTGTCTTTGGGCGTCAGCCTGCTTTTCCCTCTGGAATACCGCGCCGATGCTCAGGTGCTGGTGATTGCCAAATCCCGTTCTGGTGTTGATCCCTACACGATTGCCAAATCCGGCGAGCGCATTGGCGAAGATCTGATTCAAGTGGTGAAGACCAATGATTTCTATACCAAGGTTATGGCTGATCCCAATTTTACCGTGGATCGTACCCGCTTCGAAGCGATCGGTATGAGCGAACAAACCAAGCGCAAAAACTGGCAAAATTCCGTTTCGGCAAGTGTCGTTTATGGCACCAGTGTGCTGTCGGTTTCGGCCTATAGCCCCAATGCATCGGATGCTGCCCAGCTCTCTGGCGCGATTGTGGATACCTTGGCTGCCCATGGTTGGGAATACGTGGGTGGTGACGTGAGCATGAAGATCGTCAACCAGCCGATTGTTACACGATGGCCAGTGCGACCAAACCTGATTGTCAATGTTTTGTCTGGCTTTGCCATCGGGGTACTCACCTTTGGACTTTTGGTAGTCTATCGCCCCAACAAAACCCGAGTGATTTAATCTCTCAAGATATCGCAGAAAATTAGGCTCTACACAGCCTAATTTTTTGTTGCATTTATCCCCTTGACAAAAGCTTGGTTATATGGTATAAAGATATGTCTTGTTCTTTAGAACGCAGGAAGGGATTTTTCGGCTGGGTATAGCCGAGAAAGTATCTTTTTGCCATACAACCAGGCAGTGCGAAAGCGCTGCCACAAACAGGAGGACAGCATGACGACGGAACGGAAGTGCGTGATTTACAGGAGCTCCTCGGTGGGGCTCATCTCTACAAGCTACCGGATTCGCGGAATCGAATCCGGTTGGATCCTGATCGAGGGGGACAAAGACCTCCCCGAAGATGGGAAGAAGGTCGTGTTCCTCGTCTCCGCAGATCCGAAGGATTTGCGGATCGAGGCCACGGTTTGCTCTCTGGGGAGAGAGGATCTGGTCGCGCTGGAAGTGTCGACCAACCTCGATCCTCGGGATTGGGCTTGGCTCGATAGCCTGTCCGAGGATCTGATCAAAATCAAGATCCAAAATCCGGTGCCAGCGATGACGCCTACCCAAGAGCCAGATGTGGAGAGGCGAACCGAACCGTCCACGAGGACGTGCGATGTGAAGACGCCGGCCGAGGCGCTGGCACAGCCGGCAGCCACACCGACGCCCGAGATCATTGCAATTCGCAATGAGACTCTTCCTGGGTTTGACCCGGTCGAAGGCAGCAGCAAGTCGCTGCAGCCACCTGCCTGCGCAGTCAGGCCGCCGATGCCCAAGAAGACTCCACCTCCGCGGCAGCAAGCTGGACTTTTCCGTATGGCTGGTCCGAAACGAACGGACGCGCCAAATACGGATGTGATCCCAGGCCGAGAAAATCGGCCGAAAGGAGATCGAACAATGCTGACGGGAAATAGCGGTGATCGTTCACCGCAACCGATTGTTCTGCCGATTCTCGGCGGACCGGCGGAGAACGCTCCGCCGCCCAATGTGAGTCGTGGAAACGGACCTCCCAGGGATCCGCCGAAGGGTGGATCAGGTCGGCCGCCGCCGCCCAAGCCGCCGAAGAAAAGGAGCTGGGCGTGGCTGGGCTACGTGCTCGCTGCGCTCTTGCTGATCTTCCTCGGAATCTGGGGGGTCAGTGGGATCTCCAACTGGTGGAACGCCGGCGACATCGGCGCGAAGCCGGTGAAGGTGCATCGGATCACGCTCGACCTCCACGAGGACATGAATTTGTCCTCGTCCGAGGTGGCGCGGCTCGCGCGAGAGAACGATCAGATCGTGATCTCATGCGGGATCATCCGAACCACGAGCACTGCGAGTGTCGCTCGGATTCATCCGAACGAGGTCAAGGTGATCCGTGGATCTTTGGCCGAGACGTGTCTGCGGTCGAGCGAGCACGGTGGGTGCCAGATCAGCTGCGAGCTGCCCGCCGAGCCTCCACCGAAGCCGGTGAAGGTCGTGACGAAGCGGGGGATCTCGAAGCCGAGGTCCGCACCGCCCAAGCCGCCGGCACCGGTCGCCAAGACCGGACCGAAGCCCGAGCCGGTGATGCCACCGGTGGGATTCATCAAGTCGGACCTCACGGAGTGGGGCGACTGCGACGGCGGACGGCTGAAAGCGCACGATCTGGCGGCATGTTGCCGCAAGGAATTCGCGGCACAACCTGTCGGAACCCTCGACGAGTACAAGGAGGCCTGGGGATCGTACAAGACCTGTATGTCCCAGGTCCACGGAGGTGGAGAATGAAACGTCTTACCTTTTTCCTGTTGGTCCTGGCCATCATCGGATTCGTCCGAATGGCCCGGGCCGATGATTCTCGCGACGTGGTCGCCTGTGTCGACTTCTTCTCGAAGAAGGCCGACAGTAAGGCGCTCACCGCGCGGGATATCAAGCCCGCGATCGGATGTCTCCAGCGTGTGAGCCGAGAGACCTATCTCGGCATGCAGCACGCGATCGACAAACTGATCGCCATCCTCGGCAATTACGCCGAGAAGGGTGATCTGTCCCGGCTGGATGACAAACTTCGGACCCTCCAAAAGGAGGTGGAGGATCTGAAACAAGAGAAGTCTGGTCCGCGGGTCGGAGTCGCAGCTGGCGGCTTGGGGGTGATGAACCTCCATGAGGGTCTGTACCTGTTCCTCGAGGGAACACTCCAACTTCATGTTGGGGATTGGCTCCTCGAGGGTGGAGGACTCATCGGCGAATCGCCGGTCATTCCTGGTGAGTACAGCTACGGCGGCACTGGCGGACTTCTGTATCACCTCAGTGGTGAGAATCCGTCGTGGTCGCTCGGGCTGTCCGGTCTCTACGTGAACAACGTGGGGACCGATGCGCCAGGATCCGCTGCCGAGATCTGGGGAGTTGGGCCAACCCTCCGCATGGAGATTGGGAAGGTGTCCTACATGAACACGTTCCTGCTCTATGGGCCTTCTCGCGACCTGTTTCACCGCCAGTCGGCAGGATCGCTGACGACGGGCCTCAGCCTGGGACTGTTCTTTTGATGATTGCGGTACGGGGATTCAAGGATTGAATCCCCGTACCGCACCTATTTTCAGTTCAGAATCCACACGAAAGAAATTTCGATTGGATGTTCTGGATTGAAATCGGTTCTTTCAATCAAACAACTGCTGCGTCCAAGGGGATGCACAACCATCTCATCCGCCTTCGTCCGACTCGGTCGAGACTACGGCGTGATGATAGGAGAAAACGATGAACAAGATTCTCGTGACCGCCATGATGGCGGCGATGACTCTGTCTCTGGTCGCGTGCGACTGGGGCAAAGTCGCGGAGCCGACGGCTCCGACCGCTGACAGCGGTGTCGCGACCGATGCCGCGTCCCCCGACGCCACGGACTGTGCGGGTCAGCAAGGCTGTGCTTGCTTCGGCAACTTCAGCTGCTACTCGCCATTCACGTGCGTCGGCGGCACGTGTAAAGAGCCATGCGACGGCAATCCGGGAGATATCCACTGTGGGTGTCTCACGGCCGGAACCACGCTCTGCAACGGCGGTCTCGTCTGCACGGCCGGGTCTTGCGAAGATCCGACCACGGTGGACGCTGGCATCGACAGCGGCGTGGCGGATTCGGGCATTGCCGTCGATTCTGGAATCGTGGATTCCGGCATCGCTGATACCGGAGTGACCGATTCGGGCGTCGCGGATTCTGGAGTCGCAGACTCTGGTGTCGACAGCGGCGTTGGCGGCGGTTGCAACCCGGGAGACATCCACTGCGGGTGTCTCACTTCTGGAGCCGTACTCTGCCATGCAGGGCTTTCCTGCTCGAATGGCAGGTGCGAGGATCCGGGCACGCTGGACGCAGGCATTGATGCTGGGGTCGCAGACTCTGGCGTTGATACTGGGGTGGCGGATTCCGGAGTCGTTGACTCCGGGTTCATCGACAGTGGGACCGCTGACTCTGGTGTGGTGGTGGACTCGGGAGTCGTCGTCGATTCGGGTGTCGTGGATGCAGGCTTTGTCGATACCGGGGTCGTGGACTCTGGTGCCGACAGCGGCGTTGACGGCGGCTCGAACTGTCACGGCAACCTGGGAGACATCCACTGCGGGTGTCTCACATCTGGAGTCGTGCTCTGCAACGGCGGTCTCGTCTGCACGGCCGGGTCTTGCGAAGATCCGACCACGGATGCTGGCGTCGTCGTCGATTCGGGTGTCGTGGATGCAGGCTTCGTTGATACCGGGGTCGTGGACTCTGGGATCGGCACGGCGTGCAACGTCCAGAACGGACAGCGGATTCCTGGAGACGAAGGGTTCTTCTGCTTCCAGGGGAATCGCTACGAGTGCGATGACTCGTGGGGAGAGACGTCCGGTGGACAGCCGGGTAGCCGAATCGGGTCCAACCCGCGTCCGGATGGGAAATGTGACGCGTACGACTACGACGGAGATTGCTACTGCGCAAGCGGTAGCTGCGTCGGGTCGAGCAACCCAGCCTGTACAGTTCTTCATGATGGAGACTGTGACGAGAGTTCGGCGGGCAACCACCCGGGTGCCCCCGACTGGCCGGGAGACAACTACGACAACGGGTGCATGTCCACCAGCACCAGCCAGTTCACTTAGACCGCACCCACCTCGGTGCACGCGGTCGTCCCGACTCAGTCGGGATAAAGCACCAGCCCAGTATCACTTTTTTCAAAAGTGGTTCTGGGCATCTCATTCAGCTAAGAATTTCTTGTCTTGCCAAAGCCTTGGCGACGGCAGATTCTTGGTTGATAGGATAAAAAAGTTCTTTCAAATCGTTCTCGCATCCGAGGCCTCTGGTCTCATGGAAAGGCACAATGGTGTGCCCAATAGATGCACAGGAGGAAATGTGCACAACAACAAGTGGGTGGCGACCATCGCCAACCTGGCCATGAGGTTTTTCATGGCAGTCTTCCCCATCGTCGCAGGCCTGGTGGCTTGCGGCGGCGGGCTCGAGGCTGTGGGCTCCGTCAACGGAGCGTGCTACGGCAACGGCACCTGCGACATGGGTCTGGTCTGCGCGCCGACGACCAGAATCTGCGTCGCGACCGATGGCGGGACCGGCAACGGTCCTGACAGCGGCGCGCCGATCGTCTGTGACAACCAGCACGCCGGTGCTGGTTGCCCCTGCTATGGCAACGGCTCGTGCGACATGGGAGCCGCGTGCAACGCGACGACCAAGAAGTGCGAGACGCCGGACAGCGGCGTGGTGGTCACCGACAGTGGCACCACGATCGTCGACACCGACGCCGGAGTGGCGAGCACCGACGGTGGTGTCACGACCTATGCCGACGCATCCAGCCCGACCCCGGTGCCGAATTCGTGCACCAATGCGATGGGTGGCGCCGGGTTCAAGAATGTGAACTCGGGATCGCTCGACCTCCTGGTCGGGAAGACCTGGCTCGGCGGGTCCAACGAGACCGACTACTGGGGCTTCGGCTCCGGTCAGTCGATCGTCGACTGCGGCGCGACCGGCTTCTACATGCGGTCGGAGGGCTGGAACGCCTGGATCGCCAGGAGTCAGTCGGACCGCATCTCGTGGTGCCAGGCCAACATCTCTTGTCGTGATCGCGATGGTGTGTGGTACACGCCGCAGCATCTGACGGGGGATGGCCTCAACTGCGAATGCAGCTGGGATCGTCAGTAGTCAATTCATGACCCTTCAAAGCGAAAGCTTTGGAGGGTCTCTTTTTATTTGCGTGAGCGCGGCCCCCCAATACGCCCAGGTGAACCAAATCACTGGCGTATGATGAAGCATGTTGTCGGAAGCGCTCATAATCACAAAGATGATGACCCAGGAAAAAAGATACAGTGATTGCGGCGCTCGCCAACTTTTTTTCTTTTGTGGATGATAAAATGTTTTTGCCAGTTGCCAAAACAAGACCAGATATGCCAAAAGTCCGAAGACGCCAGTTTCTTCTGCCAGTCGCAAATAATCATCGTGCGATTCGGCGCTGTCATCCCACTGATGATCGGTACTGCGATTGGCTTCCCAGACGATCGGGAAGGTGCCATAACCATATCCCTGGATCGGTCGAGCGCGAATGATCGGAATATTTTCCTGCACCAGCGACCAGCGCCAGGCCAGCGAATCGGCATCTTCGTTGCGGGTGGTCAATCGTCCAATGAGTGGGATATCGCTCAAACTTACGTTGGCCGTAGCAATCAAGAAATTGTTGAAGGGGCCCAAAATCAGGTAGCCAGCGATTCCAGTGATAGCCAGGATGTAGAGCAGGCGACGATACTTCCAGATACCAAGAAAAATCAGGAATACGCCAAGGCCAATAAAGGCTGCCCGCGTGTAGGTGAGCGCCAGCAGTACGAGCAATGTTCCTGACAGCCAGTCTTTGGCCTGCGGATACCTTTTCCAAAAAGCAATTGGTTGGAGATAGGCGATCTCGGCATGGATCAAGATGAGCGAGAGAACAAAAAAAGCAAAAACATTGGGATGAGCAAAGGTGCCATAGATGCGGCCGTTGATGCCAAAGGTGGAGAGTCCCTGAGCAAAGAAAATCTGCTTTACGCCCGCAAGCAGTGGAATCACAGCTGAGGCAAAAATAACCGCCGTGAGTTCGAGCAGAGTAAACTTTTTTTCCTGGACAAAAATATACGACAAGAAAAAGAGCGCCTCGAGATTGGCAAATTTGATCAGTTCGATCGCGGTAGTGGTGGCCGAGACACTGCCAAACACACTCATGAGGAAGATAAATGTGGTGGCCGGAAAAATATACCGCAGCGGGATGGTCTTCAGTTTGTGACGGTAGACAGACAACCAGATCAGACTCCAGACAAGTAGAGCGATTGCCATCACCGCGTTGCCATTGACACTCAAGTTCTGATAGGTAAAGATGATGGTGTCGCGGAAGTAATCCAGTGTTGGTCGCACCAAGAGGAAGACCAAGAGCAGTCGTTCCTGAAGCAAGATGTGCCCTACAATCAGCATGGCCACCGATAATATGATCGCATCCACACTGCTCCAGGGACTGGCGACGATGCCGATGGTTGCGAGGATCAGTGTCCAGGCAATCACCTGATATTGCGCTTGGGTGAGTTTGATTCGGATTGCGTTTTTCATGAAGACAAGCTACGATATACACACGAATGACCCCATTTTCTTCTGTAGTGTAGCAATTTTTTCTGCCTCTGTCGACAGCTATGAGAAAAAAGATTTTGTTTCTTTTGCCGCGGTTTACGACCGGCGGCGCCGAAAAATTGGTTCTGGAATATTGTCGTCGCTTGCCGAAAGGTCAGTTTGAAATTGCTGTGGCCAGCAGTCGCGGCGGAGGAGAGCTTACTGCCGATTTCCAGTCGCTTGGGATTCCTGTGATAGTAGGGGACCCTGGGCATTTTTTTGGCACAGTGAAAAAGATAAAAAAATTTGTAGGGGATTGGTCTCCTGATATTGTCCATACGCATATTTTTAGCGCGGATGTCGTGGGCTATTTCCTAAAGACTTCACACAAAAAAATCGTCTGGATCAGTACTGCCCACAATGTGGAGACAGAAGCATCATTCTTTCGCAAATGGGTCTGGCGGTATGTTCTTGGATCAGTTGACCGAGTGATTGCTGTGTCGGGAGCTGTCGCAAAATTTTATCTCTCCGATTTTCATATTCCAAAAGAAAAATTGATCTTGTTGCCCAATGCCATTGATCCTGCGCCTTACCTCACTGTGCCTGCGCCATCTGCCAAGGCGCCGATCCAGCTGGCTACGATTGGTCGATTGACGCATCAGAAGGGGCAGGATGTATTGCTGCAGGCGCTTGCTCGCATTCCGGTTCCTTGGCAATTGCATATTTTTGGCGAAGGAGAAGAAAAAAATACACTGGAAGATTTGTCCAAAAGATTGGGGATTGGCGATCGGATTGTCTGGCATGGAGTCGCGGCTGATATGCCAAAGGCATTGGCTAGTATTGATGTCGTTGTCCAACCATCACGCTACGAGGGAATGAGTCTGGTTACTCTAGAAGCTATGGCAGCTGGGCGGGCGATTGTGGCTACGCCACCGGCAGCGGGAGAATATTTGTACGATCATGAAAGTAGTTTGATTGTGGCGATTGACGATGTGCGTGGCTTGTCGCAGGCAATCGAGCAATTAATTCAGAATCATCCGCTTATTCTAAAATTGGGCGCAGCTGCGCAACAAAAAATCCGCACCGTGGCGGATCTTTCGTCTCATATCGAGCGCCTAAAGCGCATTTATGAGGATGCGATTGTTTAATTGCGAGAGGGAACAAGCGTGTCGATTGCTGGGCGACCGACGATAGAACGGTAGAGAGCAATCGTGTCTTTGGTTACGCGGTCCCAATCATAGCGCACCTCCACTGCAGCGCGATTGGCTGCTCCTTGCAGTCGGCGCGTTTCTTCGTCGAGTGTCAAGAGATGGAACAGCGAGACAATCAGCGCATCGGCATTGCCGTGAGCAAACAGACTGTTGGAATCATTGGTCAGCTCGCGATGTTCTGGAATATCAGACAAGAGGACTGGCAGGCGGTGGCTCATGGCTTCAAGCACAACCATCGGCATGCCCTCATTGAGTGATGGGTGCACAAAGGCGTAGGCATGGGCATAGAGTGTGTCGAGCGTGGCGCCATGCTGGTAGCCAGTAAAAACAATGCGTGGATTATTTTTGGCAAGATTTTTCAGCTCGGCAGTATACGCATCGGTATAATGACCTTCGCCAACAATCACGAGTTTCTTTTCTTCCACAAGCTCTGGTTTGGTGGCGCACAGTTCGTTCCAAGCAGCAATCAACTGGTGCAAATTTTTGTGCGGGATAAATCGAGAAACCGAAAGCAGGTATTGTCCTGGCACAAGACTCCATTCTTTTAGCGCATCGGTATTTGCCTCAAATGGAGTGGGCAGAGTGACACCGTTTGGGATATAGGTTGCGCGCTGATCATAGACATCACGAGCATATTGCTCCAGAGTGCGTGAAACCACAATCGTCTTGTCCGAGAGACTGCAGGCAGCCCATTCACCGATCTTCAAAATGTAGCGAGCAAAAGTACCCCATTTGGCATGCTTGCGGTCAATGCAGTGGAAGGTTGTAACCACAGCCGTTCGAGGAGCAAAAATTTTTGGGATCCAGGACAAAAGTGCGGGGCCAACGCCATGGTAGTGGATCACGTCAAAGTGTCCACGCAAAGCATCAAGTGTTGCAAAAAAAGTAGCGCTGACAGTATCAAGATGCTTGGTGTGAATACTGCCGGTATTTTTGACCGTTACGCCATGAATGGTAGCGTCCCCAGTTTTGGTATACCAGGGGCGTCCATAGACGGTCACTTCGTGGCCATAACGAACCAGGCGCACAGCAAGCTCTTGCACGTGGCGCTCGACGCCGCCATTTACGGCCGGCATACCCTTTTGTCCAATCATGGCAATTTTCATACGTTTTTTTGGCTATTTCTAGCCATTTTTGTCTTCCAAACAGAGACTGTTCATCTTATCATTTTTCTCCTTATCTGTCAAGTACGCCTGGGGATGAAAAACAATCAAAAAATCGCCCTGGGTTTTTGGCGATTTTTTGGCTTATTTGATGGGGTTTTCTGGGAGCACTGGATCAGTAATGGGTGTGGGTTCAGCGTGCTTCTTTACACTCTTGGCGCTTGGGGAGTAGAGGGTGTTTTTTATCTTCCATTTCTCGACATATTGGCCAATGCCAGACTGGTCAGTTTTGTTCTTGACTGTGGTTTTGGCTTGGGACCAGCGGACCAGACTCTCGAAGTTGATCTTGTAGCGTCCAGCGACGACCACGTAGGTGATCTCTTGGGCCTTGATGGCACGGCGAATCGTCTGGGCATTGACGCCAAAGAGGCGAGCGGCTTCGGAGATCGAGACACGAATGATCTCCTTTTCTGTATTGGTTGCTGGGTTCAGCATATCTGCCATAGAGCCATTTGTCTAAGTAAGTCTATACAAATATTAGCATTTATCTTCTCTTTTGTCAACAGTCTATTGGGCAGCTTATTTTTGGCGCTTTTTTGTTTGTTCTTGTGGATATCTTTTTGTTTTCCAATATTACTGATGTTTTTCTTTATTTGTATACAATAGTGTATACAATATTTATAATTTTTTAAGCTATTTTACTTGCAAAAGTCTACGATTTGTATACTATTGTTTATACAAAATATAGGATAGATCTGTCATTTTTATTTTTTTGTGTGTATTATCAATGGATATATTTTACTTTTTGACCGAAATCAGCTATACTTTCGGCTATCTCTTTGGGCCCCATGACTGCATGGGTGTAACATTTTGGCTAGATCCACGTCTATTTATATGAAGAACTTGGTAAGAGAAAAATTGCTCCTCTACAAAGTTCGAGTCGACAAAGACGCGGATGCTTTTGCAGAGTTGTACGACTTGTATGTGGAGCCAGTCTACCGGTTCGTTTTTTTCAAAATTTCACACAAAGAAGAAGCCGAGGATTTGGTCAGCGATGTCTTCTTGCGCTCCTGGCAGTATTTGGTAGATGCCAACAAAGAAGATGTTCGAAACTTTAGCAGTCTGGTATATACGATTGCTCGGCGTCGGATTGTCGATGTATATCGGGATCGTTCCAAGCGCCAAGAGTCGTCTATTGATAGCGTTGGAGAGATAGTAGATCAAGATACTGGCCACGACATCATGATCCAATCCGAAGATGCCAAACGGTTGCTTGGCCTGGTACATTCTCTCAAACAGGAATATCAGGAAGCCATTTTGCTCCGCTATGTGGAAGGATTTCCTTTGAGTGAGGTGGCGGCGATCATGGGCAAAAGTCCAACCAGTATCCGAGTGACCATTCATCGCGCGATAAAAAAATTGAAAAGCCTATCCCAAATGTCATGAACCGGAACACGATTGAACAATTGAAGACGCTGCGACACGAACACGGCCAGATCAACCCTGACCGTGATTGGGTTTTGCGCAATCGTGAGACTTTGCTTCATCAAATTCAAAATACAGTTGAAACCAATGGACGGAAGCTGTGGAATGTTGATTATGTTTCCAATGCATTGGGGCAAATAACTTCTCTTTTTCTTCCAACCCAGATTGTCGCTATGGGACGATCGGCTGCCATCCTTATTCTTGTTTTTTCTATGGCAATTGGCGGGTGGATTACTTCGGCTTCTGCAGCGAGCAGTCTTCCGGGAGAACCGCTCTATCACGTGAAGATGGCCAAGGAACAAACCGAACTTTTGGTGGTATCGGTGGTGGGCACAGAAACAGACAAAGTGAATACACTGCTCCAGCATGCTTCCAACCGTGTAGAGGAATATCAAAAATCCAAATCACCTGCACAGGCAACTCAGGCCATTCAATCGCTCAAAGAATCCATTCAATCGACCAAAGACAGTCTTACCAATATTTCCACATCCGATCCAGCCGCTACCGGCCTTGCCCAGACAGTCAATGATAAAACAGATCAATTGCTTCAGTCGCTTAGCGCAACTTCTACAGCTTCAACCAATACCTCCACGACCGGAATCTTGGTAGGTACCGATCACACTGATGCGGTAGCTCTGCAAAAGGAAGTTGGAGAAGCAGCACACCTTATCGCCGTCACAGGGGTGAAGGCGGCCGAAGTTTTGGTTCAGAAAAATTTGGATGGCGATCAGAGTATTGATTTGAATGAAGTCAAGGCGAATGTGGAGAAAAAACTGGATACTATAGTGACAGATTTTTCGCAGATAAATAAAGATGCCGCTGTGGTTGCCTCGAGTACTTCGCCCAATTCCGGCGCTACTACCACAATTCCATTTTCATTGATTCCAGTCGTGCCAGCCAGTCTAGTCTCAACGACAGTCGTATCAACCACTATTAATGCGAATGCTTCATCGACAATTACTGTAGCTCAAGCCATCAAGGTGACAGAACAGACAGTAGGAGATGCGAACAAAATTGTCCAAAAAACAGTTGCTGAAGCCAAGACGATGATCGGTAACAATGATTTGCTGGGAGCTCTGCAGAAAGTTCAGGAATTGGCTACGGTAAAAAAGGATACGGCTACAGTGGTAATTGATGCCCAGGCCGTGGCCGATACGATTTCACAATCAGCAATTCAGGCAACTACCAGTTCCAGTGGCACTGGGATTGCGCCAGTGAATGGAGTAAGTACAACCACGACAACCAAACCACTCGGCGGATTGAAATAACTCTTGGGTAGATTGATCTATTGATTCATCGATAGATCAGATGTGCACAAGAGCACAGCCTCCGTTCGCGGAGTGCATATTATTCAATTGTATTCCTGGTACTGTACGGCGATTGTTTGCTCGCGACTGGGCGGACGATCGCCATACAGTATATTCCTTTCGTGTCATACGAATGGCAGGCGGTGTCTCCGACCGAATTCGGGGATAGTATAGATCAAAGGTCGAGGCCCATGCGGTCGTTCTATACTGGCTAGTGTTATTACCAGAGGGTAAAGACATTCCAACAATAGTTGGATGCGCAATACGCTCTGGGTTTATCTAAACTATGAATAATGCATTACAAATCGGGAAGAAAGCTCTGACCTGGTCTGTCGTGATCCTCACTATTCTCTGGAGCATGGGCATTGCCGCCTTGGCGCCATTGGCTGCCAAAGCCGCGACCTGTCCAACACTTCAGGCTGGTGACCTGTTCAAGGTCCCAGGAAATAGCGCAGTGTATCTCCTCAACGCCAACATGCAGCGCTTGTATTTCCCACACGCGAATATCTATCACTCATGGTACACGGATTATTCTGGCGTTCAGGAAATCCCAACATCATGTGTGGACGCATATCCAGCACCAAGCGCACCTCCATTTGGGGTGAACTATCGTCCTGGATCGATGCTTGTGAAAGTACAAATCTCACCAAGTGTATACGTGGTTGAACCAGGCAATACTCTTGCCAAGATCACCAGCGAATCAGTCGCTTCAGCCCTTTACGGAAGTAACTGGGCAGGTCAAGTAGCTGACGTTGCTGATGTGTTCTGGCCAAACTACGCCAATCGAGCTGCCGATATTACTGACGCCGTACCACCAAATGGTATGTTGCTCAAAGTATCAGGTGGTTCTGTCTATTATGTGAGTGGTGGTATGAAACATTTGGTTGATGGCAGTGTTGCCGCTTCCGCTGTTCATATCGTCTCACAGGCAGTCCTCAATGCAGTTGGAACTGCATCGGACTCGGTCACCGCTGCCAGTATTTGGAGCAATCCATCACAGGGTATGGGTGGTTCCACGAGTGTTCCAGGTCCAATCGTTGGACAAGGTGGCTCACTCTCGGTCTCACTCGCTGCAGATACTCCAGACGGGACGACCTACGCAGTTGCCAATGCTGCTCGTGTTCCATTCACGAAAGTGAATTTCACGAACAACAGTGGTCATGACATTGTCATTGATTCCATGAGAATCATTCGCGACGGTTCACCCGCCAAGAATGCCGACTTCAACACGATCAATGCAATTGATGCCAATGGCAACTTGCTCAACGACACAGGCAAGACATTGAACTCCGACAACTACGCGACCTTTACTGAAGATGTCACTATCCCAGCAAATTCAACCAAAGCGTTGACATTTGTTGGCGACATCGCCAGTTCCGTTGGTAACGGCGACGTTCCAACCATCGACTTGACTATGGTTACTCCAGCTGACCCAACCGTCACTGTGAGTGGTCTGCCAGTCCATGGCAATCGCGTGACCATGAACAACAACGTCGCTCTTGGTACAGTTACACTGGCCGAGGGTACGGTGATTGGATCAGTCACAAAAGAAGTTGGCGCGACCAATGTTGATTTGGCAAGTCTGAAGATTTCGGTTGCTACGAATGACTTCCAAGTAAGTCGTATTGTGCTCTACAACTCAAGTACTGCCGCCGATGGCGATGTGCAGAACTTCCAGTTGAAGTACAACAACAATCTGATTGTCAAAGGAACCATGAAGAACAAATATCTCACCTTTGATTTGTCAGCTTGCGGATCGGATTGTATGATCCAGAAGGGAAACAACAAAACCTTCGGGGTTACCGGTGATATTATCGGCGGCTCTGGTCGCTCGATCAAGCTCACTGTGCTCAAGGCCGTCCATGTGTTGGTATGGGACAAGTTGAACAACTACTATGTCACTCCAACCAACAATGCCACTGCCATGAACAATCAGGTGACGATCTCGACCGGGAAATTGGCGGTCTCCAAGACCAACGATATCCCATCGAGCAATGTCCCAACCAATTCCAGCAATGTTGCGCTCGGTACCTTTGACTTCCGCGTCACTGGTGAACCAGTCGAAATTCGTACCTTGGTCTTCAAGGTAACGACTACTGGTACTCTCGTGCCAACCGGAATTGATTCCATTGTGCTCTACGATGCCAATGGCAAGGCGCTCAACGGCGGCGTGGATGCCGTCGGCGCAGCCAGTCCAGGATATGCCACCACAACCGACAGTTTTGTACTGCCAGTCGGTGACAATATCCTCACAGTCAAAGCCAAGATCGACAACACACCAGTCAATGGTGATACTGTCTCGATCGGCATTGATATGAGCAACACCTCGAACTTCGATGCTCGTGGTAGCTCAACAGGGGATGTCGTAACGCTTGGTACATACGCAACGCCAAATTCGGTGGTTTCGGGTAACACCATGACCATCAATACAGCGGCTCTGCGCATGACCACGCTCTCGACTCCAGCCTCGACCACCTACGCTGGTGGTACCAATGATATTATCTGTGAAAAGGTGCTCCTTGATGCCAACGGTTCATCCGAAGACCTCAAAGTGACACAATTCCAGATGATCGATACGCCATACAGTGGCGCCAAGACTCAAGACTTGCAGAATATTCGTCTGTTTGTCGACAAGGATGGCGACAGCTACAATGGTGTCGGATCTGACACAGCCCTCTCCAATGTTCAAAGTGGTTCAACTGCGACTGTCAATACAGCCGAGACAATCACGTGGAACTTGAGTGGTTCTGATCAGTTCATCATCAAAGCAGGCAAGAAAGTGGTGGTTACAGTGAAATGTAACTTGACCGGCGGCGCATCTGTTGGTACACATCGTCTCCACAGTGATGGATCAAGCAACGTGACGTTGACTGGTATCATAAGTGGCAGTTCGGTGGTCCCAGTGGTTGACGCAGCCCAGGGACAAGGTGTCTCGGTCGGCACAGCTGGCGGTACGGTCCAGGTATCGATTGATGCCTCGAGTCCAACTGCTTCACAGTTGTACCCAGGCGGCTCACAGGGTGTGACGCTCGCTGCTTTCAACTTCTATGCCACAACGACAGAAGATGTTGAAGTGCAGACGATCAACTTCACCCAGCGTGTCACCGACACCAATAGTGCTGCGTTCCAGGATTACGATTTGCTCTACCTCGTTGACCAGAATGGCAATGTGGTCGGATCAGTCGTGCCAACCAGTACCAAGCCAACGATCACGATGAATACGAAAGCATTTATCGTCAATCGTACGACCAGTAATGGTCAGATCTTGTATCTCAAGGCGAACCTTACCAACATCAACCCACAAGGCGTTGTCACTGTTGGCGGTCATTCTCTTGGGTTCAACATCGGATCGACTTCTGCCATCGTTGCCAAGGGCAACCAGACTGGCAGTAGTTCTGTTGTCTACTTTGGCAGCAGCGTTCCAAATGGCTTGACGCACTACATGTTCAAGGGCACACCAACCGTGACAGTCCTGCCAGTCTCTGGCAAGCTGACCAACGGTTTGGTTGACCTGTTCTCGTTCCAGGTCGCGGCCAATATGTCCGATATCGATGTCTATAAGTTTAGCTTCGATTTGACGACATCCACAGCCAAGATCAACGCTCTTGAATTGGATGACATCACAGACGCGACACAGGTGACGCTCTACACCAGTAGTACAATCAACTGCAATAGCGGCCTGGCAACAGGATACTGCTATATCCGCGTGTTGTTTGATACATCTGGAAATCAGACCTTCCCACAAACGGGTGGTCAGGCGCGCACGGTCTCGGTGTCCAAACCACGCATCTACGTCTTGCGCGGTACGATTACTGGCAGTGCTTCCGGTGCTTCAGTATCCACTCGCCTTGCGGGTGATGCGGCAGTTCCGTTGGCCTCCACAATCAAGATTACAAGTTCGCCAATGGCTTCATCGACGGTCATCGACACAGATCCAAACAACGACTTTATCTGGTCAGATCGCTCAGCTGGAGCACACGCGACAACGACAAACGACTGGACCAATGGTTACGGAGTTGCAGGGTTGAACTCTGCTTCGAGTACGCCAGCGGCAGTGTCGCAGTAATCTCATTCTCTTGACTGCCTCGGTAGTCATCCGAATACGCAATACCCTCCCGACCAAGTCGGGAGGGTTTGTGTTTTCTGTGGCTTTGGGGCTTGATTTCTTGACGAATCAGTGCTATAGTGGGGGAGATACTTTTATCTTTTTGCTATGCAAATTTTTTTCAAATATCGCTGGCCCATCATGATCGCCCTCGTTATCATCCTCGGCGGCGGTTGGTATTTTTTTCATCAAACAAAAACTGCCGAAGTGTCGGTAGCAACTGATCCATTTGCCAACATCGTGATCCCGGATGTGTATGCCACCGACCCTGCCACCAAACAAGTGATTCAAAACAAGATTGACCTCACCAAAAAACTCTACATGGACAAGCCAAATATTTGGGAGACATGGATTGCGATTGGCAATCTAAAATCACTTCTCCAGGATTATCCAGGAGCAGTTGTCGCCTACCAGAAGTCTTTGGATATTACGGGTAACAATCTGCTGGGCAATCGCAACATTGCCATGATTTACGATCAAAATATTCATGATTATGCCAAAGCCGAAGTGTACTATCGGGCTGCTATAAAAAGCGATCCAACTGCGAGTGACTTATATATTGCCCTGGCCGAAATGGAATATCAGCGGTTGCAGCGTCCAGATCGGGCCGAATCAGTTTTTCTTGATGGGCTTGCACAGACCAGTAACAATCCGGAACTCTGGAGTCACATGATCGCTTTTTATCAAGCCACCGGCAACACCACCAAATATGCCGCCGCTGTTCGCGCGCTTGTTCAGGCCTATCCAAATAATCAAGCGTATCGCCAGAAGTACGCCGATGTGCTCGGCTCCAAATAATTTTCGTGAGCGTTTTTATGTTGCGACACCCCTCGCTTGAACGCGTACTCGAAGTCGGATTGCCCGTGCTCCTCGGCACGACCCCGCTCGTTTTTGGAACGCAATGGTTTTATCCATTCGTGACCTATCGCACATATTTATTTTTGATTGCAAGCGCAGGACTGTTTTTTGTTTTTTTGCTGCAATACGGGTTTTCTTGGCGATCAATTTTCCGCAATCCAATCGTTCGCTTTCTTTCTTTTTTTCTCGGGATCAAAGCGCTCACCGATGTGCTTGGGTTGAATTTTTCTGTCAGCTTTTGGGGAAATTATGAGCGCATGATGGGATTATTTGTCTGGCTGCATCTGTTTGTTTTCTTCCTCATGTTGGTGGTTGTTTATCGCGAGAAAGCAAAGAAGTATCGAGAAATAGTTGCAGCGCTCGCCGCTAGTGGAGGAGCAGTATCGCTGTATGGCATTTTGCAGAAATTTCAGGTTGCCTTTCGCATTCGCACTGTCGATGAACGATTATTTTCGACCATTGGCAACCCAGCATTTTTGGCTGGGTTTCTGTTGTTTGCAATTTTCTTCAGCATCTATTTGGTTGCTACCGAAAAAGAACGTGCGAGAAAAATTTTCTGGTGTTTTGTCCTCGCACTCAATCTGGTTGCGCTGTATCTCACTGCCACGCGTGGCGCCCTTGTTGGATTGGGGATTGGCTTGGTCGCATTGCTCGTAGCTGGAATTTTTTTCCTTCCGCCATCGCTCCAGACGTATCAAAAAAAGATTCGGATTGGTGTTGGGGTTACTTTTGGCATCGTTTTGGCGCTGGCCGCAAGCTTGATCTTCTTTCGTGAGTCTGGATTTGTCCAAAACAATCTCACCCTGCGCCGCCTGACGAACATTTCTCTGGCTGACTACGACACGCGTTCGCGCCTTCTTTTGTGGCAGATTGGCTGGACTGCTGGCAGGGAACATTTTATGCTTGGTACTGGTGAGAATACGATTTTTGCTTTGGTCGATCGCCATTTTGATCCGGCGCTGGCCGAGGCTTGGTTCGACAGCAGTCACAACATGATTTTGGATATTTTCTTGGCACATGGCGTGGTTGGAGTTTTATCGTATGTGGTCCTCTTTGGTACCATGCTCTATCAATTTTTTCTCGCGAGGAAAACCGATGCCTGGGCAGCGCTCCTGGGCAGCGCGTCACTGGTTGCTTATTTGGTTCAGAGTTTTTTTATTTTTGACACACTCGTCGTGCTGTTGCCGCTACTCATCACCATGGCTTGGCCGGTCGTGTTGTCTTCTGCTACAGAATCGGTCCAAGAAAAAAATTCTGATCGCACGCCTTGGCTTCCGGCTGGAGTTGCCGGTATCGTCGTTTGCGTGCTCTGGATGTTCGAGGCGCGATCAGCGACAGCGTTGTCACTGGCCAGTGATGCAGCGCATCTCGTGAGCCATGGTGGCGATACCGCCAAGGCAGCAGCCGAGTTTGGTCAGAGTTTTGATCGCGCATATTTTGGTTTTGATAGTCTGGCGAGTATTGTCCGTGATTCTACCGATGCGGTTCTTCTTCATCCGGCACAGTACCCGGCGAACACCGCTGGAGCGTTCCTTGGTGCCATGAGACATGCCTATGATTTGGCAGCTGCGCATGGCCTTGCGACTTCGCAAACCTGGTCTGATCCAGCCAAAATTTATCTGGATATTCCGGGGAAGAATAATCCCTATCTGGCCGAAGCCATTACCCGATTGGACCGAGCGATTGCGCTTTCTCCACAGCGCATTGATGTGTATTACGCCGAAGCACAGGCTCTGTATCAGATGGGCAAAAACAATGATGCCGCGCATTTATTCCAAAATCTTTTGATACAATTTCCCGGCGAACGGCAGAATATTTTTTATCGCCTGCTCACGCTCCAGTCGACGACAGCTCCGAGAGAAGCTGTGATAGCGACACTTGATCAGGCAGAGGCATCAGGTAAGGTAACAGATACGATTTACGATATGATTGTCCAGAATTTTGTGCAGCGCAAGGAATGGGCTGGCGCGCGAGATGTGCTCGGTAAAGAAGTGAAAGCGTATGGCGAAACGGCGCGCGCATTGTCCAACTTGGCTCAAGTGTACAAGGCAATGGGCGACAAGGCTGATGCCAGGGCAACAGCCGAACGCCTGCGAACGCTTGATCCCGCGCTTGCGCCTCAAGTATCCGCTTTTATTGATTCTTTATAGACGTTCTGGTATCCTTGGGGATATTATCTTTCCTTTGTTTTCTATGAGAAAAAAGATCGAATTGGCTGTCAAGATTTTGGTCGGGCTCAGTTTCCTCGTGCCGCTCGTCCTCATTTCTTCGCGATTTATTTTCCCATTTATCGTGCCAAAGATATTAATTTTCCGCACGCTCGTTCTTCTGATGCTTGGCGGGTATATCATTCTTCTGGCCAGCAATTGGGAGACGTACAAGATTCAAATAACCCCGATCACATGGGCGATTGGATTGTTTTTCTTAAGCTTTACCATCTCCACATTTGTCGGCAAGGATTGGTACCACAGTTTCTGGGACAATCACGAGCGCATGCTTGGGCTCTTCACCCTGGTTCACTACGGCCTCTATTATCTGGTGGCCACGACCGTGATTCGCGAATGGCGCGATTGGCGTTGGCTTATGCGTGCGTTTCTGTTCGCCGGCACGATCTGCATGTTCATTGGGCTCTTGCAGGAATTCAATCCAACCTTACTTTTGAATAGCAGCGGATCGCGCGTGGCCTCGACGCTCGGTAATCCGATTTACGTTGGCGGATATGGATTGTTTTTGTCATTTCTCGGCTGGCTTCTCTACATGAAAGAAGAGAAAAAGTGGTGGAAGGTGTATGGTATTGTCGGCGGGTTGTGGGGAGTCGCTGGAATTTTTATGAGCGGCACGCGCGGCTCGCTCTTGGGCTTTATCGCCGGGATTGTGGTTCTTTGCATTTGCTATGCATTTGGTCAAAAGGGACATGCGACTGCCCGGCGTTCGATCATCATTGTTCTGTCTGCGCTCGTTATATTGTCTGGTTTTATTTATGTTTTTCGCCATACGAATTTTGTACAGAATCTGCCGACGATTGGAAGCTTGGTCAATACCAGCTTGACTGGTGGCGATGCAAGTACGCGTCTCATGGCCTGGGGTGTGGCCTTTGACGCGTGGAAAGAACACATGATTTTCGGCTGGGGCCCAAACAATTTTTTCTACGCCTTCAACAAGTACTACCGTCCTGAATTTCTCGAGCATGGCTGGGCCGAAACTTGGTTTGACAATGCCCACAACATCATCATGAATACCTTGGCTGTGCAGGGCGCCTTTGGGCTTATCACCTATTTGGGCATGTTTACGACCGTGATTCTGATTCTCTGGCGGCGGCACCGCGAAGGAAAAGTGGATGTGCAAATTGCCAGCATTGGCACGGCGTTCCTGATTGCCCATTTGACCCAAAATGTATTTGTCTTCGAAGATCCGACATCGTATCTCTATTTCTTTTTCTTTCTGGCGTTCTTGGATCGAGCGGTGGTTGGGTTTGGTCCGAAAGCAGAAGAAAAGGCCGTTGGGGAACAATCAATTTCCTTGGGCTTTAGTGCGTTTGTCATGCTCTTGATCGGCATTTCTATTTTTGCGACCGACGTGAATCCGGCTCGAGCCAACATGTCGACCTTGGAACTCTTGCGCAGCCTCTACACCGGTGTGGATCCAGTTGGGGCATTCAATGCGACCATGGCAATCCCCAGTCCGCATGTCGATGATATTCGCAATGATTTTGCTCGTACCGTCTTCTCGGTGTTGCCGCAGTATGTGCAGAGCAATCGCCAGGCTGATGCCAAACAGCTTTTGAATTTGGCGTACGATGAACTCCGCAAAAATCGCGCGCTTCATCCGGATGATATTCGCGTGCACCTCCAGCAGGCGCAGCTCGCAGAGCAAGGAGCTGTGTATCTTCAGCAGCCAGCTTTGATGCTTGATGCCGAACAGGCGCTTATAGATGCCTTGACCAAATCGCCCAAACGCCAGCAGCTGCAATACACGCTGGCATCGATCGAGTACGAACTCGGCCACAATGATCAGGCCATCGCTCTCCTAAAGCAAAGCATTGATAATGATCCAAAGATTGGCGAAGGCTGGTGGCGCTTGGCATACCTCTATCAATCGCTCCATCAGTTGCCGCAAGCGGTGGACGTTGTGCGACGAGCCAGACTGTCGGGCGCCGGGTTCGATGACAACGCGCTCAAAATCATGAATGATATCCTTCCCTTAGCAACACCTGGTACAAAGAAGTAGTTTGTCTGATCATCTCTTCGACTGTGTATCGAAAAGCTGATGCCTCCCGAGCTACTCCAACGGTTCGGTTTTGGTATGCGTAGACAATCAGTTTGCCCAGGTCATTCCAGGGTACGTCTATTCCCGCCACGATGGCTTTTGGATTGGAGCGAAGATGCGAAGGGATACCGCCAACTGCCGCGGCAACAATCGGGAGTTCGGCGCGTTCGGCTTCCAAAATGGTGTAGGGGAGCCCTTCTTTGCGACTGGGCAAGACAAACAAATCGAAGGCTGGCAGGTACTGCGCGGCGTTGTCAACAAAGCCTGCCAGAGTAACCACTGATTCAAGTTCATTTTTTTTGATCAAGGCAACGAGCGCTGATCGTTCTGGTCCATCGCCAAAAATAACGGCCCGCAGATTGGGAATGTCTTTTTTTATAGCAGCCAATTCTTTGAATAGAATATCGAGCCCTTTGGTTTTGTAAAAGTTGGCAATCGTGACCAGAGTGTATTGGTTGTCACGAAGTATAACCATGCAGTCTTTTGCCAAAGCGGCTCGCGCCTCCAGACGCGACAAGATTGATTCGCGCGTATCAATCCCAAGCTGGGTCACTATGAGTTTTTCTTCAGGAATCCCAATGCTTGTTCCCACTTGTTTGTCTTCTTCAGAAAGCACAATTATTCGATCTTTCCATCGAGCAGTGGATGTTTCCAGTGCGCGATACAGCCAAGCGGTCAAACGGGGGAGCGGCTCATTGAACACCCAGCCATGAGCGGTGTAGACGAGATAAATATTTTTCAAACTGCGGGCCTGCCTGCGCAGGCGGGCCGCAAAACTTCCGATAATTCCGGCCTTGCTGCTGTTCAAATGCACAATATCAGGTGCTACTTCTTGGTAGAGTTTGCGGAGTTCTGCTACAGCCAAGAGATCGTGTATGGGGGAGATAGAGCGCACGAGGTGTTTCAATTGTTTTATTTCAATGCCGGCCGCGGTGAGTTTTTTTTGCAAATCAGGCGGGCCATGGGGCTCGCCAATCGCGACGGTGATATCAAATGCATCTTTCAGACCAGTGGCCAAATCAAAAACATAGCGCTGCGCCCCGCCCCATGGCCCGCCTTGAGTAATCACAAAGAGAATTTTCTTTCCTGCGTGCGCAGGCGTGCTGTCTGGCATATCGTGCGTAATTGCGGTAGTATAAGAGAAAAACGTCCCAAAATCAAGCCCGCTATGAAACTCAAAAAAAACACCTGGATTCTTATTTTTGTATTCGCCATCGGGCTCTTTTTCCGCCTCTATCAGGTAACGGTCCATGATTCGTATACCGACGAGGCGATTTTGGCATTTCGCGCGGTTGGCATGGTAGATTACGATGCGTCGCAATCCCAGACCAGCGTGTGGCAATGGTTCCCAAAGCTGGCCTGGTGGATGCATCTGTCTTTCTCGGATCATCCGCTGGGATTTTTCTTCCTCCAGCATCTTACTATGGGGCTGTTTGGCGAGAATTTGTTCGGTGTGCGTCTGCCTGCGATTCTCTCGGGCATGGCCGCAATGTGGCTTGTCTATCTGTTGGCGAAAAAATGCTGGGACCAAGAAACGGGGATTGCGGCCGTGGCGATTATGGCGGTCAATTCGTATAGTTTGTGGGCGTCGCGCCTGGGGATCCAAGATGGAGTCGTGACCGCAATCATGTTGCTCTGTCTCTGGTGTTTGTTCAAAACAAAAGAAGACAAACGGTATTGGTTGGTTCTCGGCGTGGTGTTTGGTTTGGGAATTATTACCAAATACACGATTTTGATTGTGATCCCGATCACGCTTTTGTATCTCACGGTGTATCGCTTGCCGCTGTGGCGAGAAGTCTGGGCCTGGTACGGCGTGGCGGCAGTGATCGTGTGTTCGTCTCCGAGCTGGCTGTACAATGTGTTTCTCTATCGCGCCACAGGACATTTTGATTTTCAGATTTCGGCTGCGCTACACGAGAATGTTCCGCAATGGTCATTCCGTCTGGGTCGAGAAGAAGTGGGCGGTTTGATGAGTCGCTTCTCCAATTTTTTTCTGGCGCTCCACTATGCTTTGAGC
>CAYNXQ010000002.1:0-27538 GCA_964401185.1 uncultured Gammaproteobacteria bacterium
GAGTCGAGGGCAACGAACGCATCGTGAACATTGCGCTGTCGCTCCAATCGATTAAGCCGCGCTTGTTTTTTGGTGGCGCGCACGCGCGTGAGCGCTGTGACCACTGGCGCATGAAGCTCTCGGCCGACCACATCGGCAATTACGGCTGCTTGATTGAATCCGCGCTCGACAGAACGGCGCGTGTGCAGCGGCACTGGTACGATCAGATCCACTGATGCAAGCATATCGGGATGTGCCGAGAAAAAATTGGTGAGTATGCGTTCGCAAACCGGAAAACAATCTGTGGCATACTGATATTTGAAAGCATGAATCAATTGCCCGATGAGCGCTGATTCATGATATGGCGTCACGGCTACTACTTGATCAAGCGCTGTCTTGCCGCGGCATGCAGGACAGGGAAATCCATTTGGACTCTGCGCATGGCATACTGGGCAAGCTGCCACGCCATCGATGGCAATTGTTTGAAAACATCTGGCGCACAACCATACGCCCTCCTGCCGGCATCCCAAACAAAAAATCGGAAACAAATAATCTTTTATTGATGAAATAAGTGAGACGGCTGTCGGCATAAACACAAACGGAGCGTGCGTGCTCCGTAGCGTACTGGGTGAAAAATATTCTGTCAATTATTTGGACCAGAATAGCCCATCCACTTTCCATGTTCCAGATTCCTGAATCAATTGCACTGTCCCCGACTGATACTGCGTCTCGGTCGTGCTCGTAGCCGAGAGCACGCGCTGCACATCCACGGCTACCGTGGCTGCAGTGGCAGTTTTCTTGACGATCCGACTGGCCACGACCGTGGTCGTCATGCCCTGATATTTGGAATTGAAAGTCAATTGCGCGCTTTGCACATACGTCTGCATGCGGACAGACGAGAGCTGCAGCACCTCGGCAATGTGTTCGTTGCCATTTTGATTGGAGTAGCTGCCAAACCGTTCGACAAACACTTTGGCCAACTGCGCCACATACAATTCTTCGGGCGTGCTAGTGGGCACGGTGCCGATATTGATCGGGGTCGCCGACGTGCCTATCACAGGAGTCTTGGGTGTGGGCAGATTGGTGCCTTGTTCGGCAGTGGAGGTTGGCGTATTGGATGCTTTTGGCGCGAGTACGACGGACAGGAGTACGAGCGCCAGAAGAACACCGACAATGATGCCAACAATCACGAACAGACGTTTGCGAATATCATCCATACAAAAGGATTAGGTACCAACATTATTGACCAGCTTTGGTTTGCTCGTCAAATTCTTTTTTGGCTTTTTCTATTTCCAACAGTTGTTTCGGATCCGAGGTGATCAGCTGATCTTCGGTATACGAGGCCACAATCTTGATGGCGGCGTGCTTGAGACCGGCAAAGAAAATCCCCTCTCCAATCGCGCTCTCGAGGAGTAGATACTTTTCTCCTTCGGTCAAGAGAAAACTTTTTTGGATAAGATCAATCGAGGCGGGTGATTGGCGCAGCAGCATCTGCAGGGCCGAGTTGGTAACAATCGCCTGGCCATAGGGCGAGCGCAGAAAGTCGTTCACATCCTGAGTGATGGTGGTAACGCCCAAATAATATTTGCGACAGCGTTTCACCAGCGCGTAAATAAATTTGGCGCTGTCTTCGTGGGTCATGAGCCACCAGGCTTCGTCGATCACGAGCAGGCGCTTCTTGCGTTCCGAACGAACAATATTCCAGATGTAGTTGACCAGCGTGTAGATGGCCATTGGCCGGAGTTCATCTTCGAGATCGCGCACGCTAAAGACGACCAATTGATTGTTCATGTTGACATTGGTCGGCGAATTGAACAGCCCAGCAAATGTGCCTTCGGTATACTTGCGCAGTTTGGTGGCCAGATTCTCGGCCCCCTGCATGCCTTCGAGCACATCGAGCAAATCCTGCATGATTGGCGCTTCCACTGTGGCCAGATCACTGGCGCTGGTAATATCTTTTTTGGCGAATGTTTCGAGCAGCGCTCGATCCATAATCGAATCTTCCTGTGAGGTGAAGGTGCCAAACATGATCCGGATCAATCCCTTGAGCGTAATGACCGCGCTGCGAATAATATCCTCGGTTGCGACTTGCTGCCCGACTGGGCGCGGCAGATCAAATGGGTTCACCTTGCTCTCGCTGGCGAGCGAAATATTGATGTAGGTGCCGCCGACGGCTTCGGAGAGATGCACATATTCCATTTCCGGATCGATAATAATGATATCGGTGCCCATCATGAGACTGCGCAAGACTTCCAATTTCACCGCATACGATTTGCCGGCACCCGAGGTGGCAAAGACCACCATGTTGGCATTTTGGAGCGAGAAGCGATCGAAGAGAATCAAGCTATTGTTGTGGCGATTGATGCCGTAGAGAATGCCATTGTCACTCGTCAGTTCTGATGAAACAAAAGGAAATGATGAGGCAATCGGCGACGAATTCATGTTGAAGGCGATCGTCAGCTCGTCGAGTCCGATCGGCAAGGTGGAAGTGAATCCCTGCTCGGCCTGATAGAGCACGTGCTTGCTATAGATCAATTTCGACCCAAAAATATTTTCTACATCCTCGGTGACCTTGTCGAGCTCTTCGCGTTTCTTGCTGTAAATGGTGACGTAAAATGCGAACTGAAAAAAATGTTCGGTCCCCTGAGTAAGATCGTCGCGCAATTGTTCGATATCGCGCAGCGCCGTCTCTTGGATTGGATCACGCGGCGCGCCCTTTTCGGCGTCCGCACTAATCTGGGCTTCCAGAGCGCCCACTTTTTTCTTGAGCTGTTTCAAAATAATACTGGCATTGACCGGATAGAAGAACAGCGAGATATCCATCGTGACATTGAGATTTAGGATGGGCGTGCTCCAGCCGACGGTAATATAGCGCGGATACGTGACCACAAAAATCGTGCGCAAAAACACGTCGCCTAATTGGATAAAATTGGACTCCACGCGAAATGCCGACGGCGCAATCAAATCGCGGATGGCGACGGTGCCGGCCCGATAGACCCGCTCTTCGGCCAGCGTGACCAATTCCTCTTGCACGGCTTTCACCTTTTCTTTTTGCTTGGCAAGCGAGGCCGAGACAAGATTTTTTGATTCTGATTTCAAGGGCTTGAAGGCCATATCATTCTATTTGTAATTTATCGATCGGCTGCAGCTGCTCGGAAAATGCGATATCCGGATTGTAGGTGGCATAATACAATTCGATCAGCGCCTGGGTATCGAGCTCGGCCACTGCCAGCCCCATACTCGAGAGTCCATTTTCGACATGCCGCACTCGCAGATCCAGATCCTGTTTGCGCTCCGCAAAGCGTTCGCCTTTGAGTCGCACGGCCAGCGTTGGCTTGAGCACTTCCTTGAATCGCGTCCAAAAATTTTTCTTCTTGTTGGATAGCGGATCGTAGGGGATCACGACATAAAATCGTTTGGTCATGATCTGGCCAATCTCCACTAGTTCGCTGACAAAGGCGCGGTAATCGGCAATCTGCACGCGGAGCAATTCGTTGGTCAATTCCTTCTCGCGCTTCTCCATCATATCGAGGTAGGGCTGGATCTGCAGCCGCCGCGACTGAACCACAATTTGCAATGGAAAATCAATCGAGTTCAAAAAGCCAACATACGAAGCAATAATCGCATTTTGCTCATCATCGGATTTCAAGGCAAAGTTGATGCTCGATACCAAGAGTACCGCTCGAAGCGTTCCATCTTTTAGGATCACGGTGTTGTCCTTGATCTCGGCAATCGGCAAATTGGCCTGGGTCGGCGCCAGTTTTTTCTTGCCTTTGGTTGGAGCTTTTTTTTCTTTGGCCATACCAATTACTCTTCGGGTTGATAAAATCCTCCCGTATTCACGACCAGCGCCAGATCTCGAATGCGCGCACGTTCTGCAGCTTTTTTCACTGGCGCGGCGGCCACGGCTTCTGCGATCCCCTGCTTGCGAGAAAATTCCAATTCGTCGTTGGCGATCTGCTTGTTCCAGACACGGAGTCCCGGCTTGCGCATGGTTTGGGTGATATTGAGGAGAAAATAATGGAAGGTTTGCCCATTGATTTTGACAAAGGCTAAGACTGTTCCAAATCCGCCAATGGTGACGGCAGTCAAAATAAACAAACTCAAGTCGCCAAAGCGGTAGGCCAAAAATACGATCAGGCCGGCCACGAGCAAAATCAAAAACTGCCGAGTGGTGATTGGCCCAAAAATCTTGTCTTCGACATCGATAAATTGTGGGACAACGAATTGCTGCATACTAGGCAATGGTGGCTTGGAGCTGGGCAACGGCCTGGAATACGTCGAGGGTCAGATCTGGGGCTTTCACAGTGGACAAGAGCGCCGGGATCGGTGTGCGTTCACCCAGAGAACGAATCAAGATGTCCACATACGCGAGATAGAGCGGGCTGTGATACCAGGCTTCGCGCGCCTGCATGAAGAGCAAGAATGATTCTTCCGACAAACTTTTGAACTTTTCTTTCAAGCGCGACAAGGCCGCATCGGTGGTTGGCGCCAGGCGGCGAAAATCTGTAAGCGTGAACGCGCCCAATTCTTCCACTGGCCCCATGCTCCGCTTGCTTGTAGATTGCGGAGCCACATCTTGCACCATCGGGCGATCCGATGGCGGCATGGGCCGCGGCGCAGTATTGAATATGTTGACTGGTTTCGCAGGCGTGGGTGGCATCATTGGTTTTGGAGCAGGTTTGGGGGCAGCGGGCGCAGGCGCGGCAGTCGGTTTTGGTGGCGCTGGGATCGGTCGGCTGGCCGAGACGCGCGGCTGGAGCACTGTCTCTACAGCGCTCTTTGGCTGGGCTGGTGTCGAGGTAACTTTTGGCATCGCGCCACGCACCAATTCCAAGAGCGTGTTGGCCGAATCAGGCGAGAGTCCAAGTCCACCGCGATCGGTGGGCGTCATGGCCTGCGACAAGAACTGATCATCGGTTCGCACATCTTTGACCCGAGACAATACCAATGTTTCCAAACGATCCAGATGTTCGGGCGCGATTTTGGCAGGAAACTGGGCCAGAATTTCGGCAACCACCGGATGACGCGAAGCTTCCCGAGCAATCGGCTGAAATGGCGGCGCTTCCACGATAGGTTTTTCTGCGGCCGGCGGTGGCGGTGGAATGGGTTTGGCAGATGCAGATTTTTTCGTTGGAGTTCGTCCATGATGCGGTGTAGTTGGTCTTGGTGTTGGTACGCCTCCTTTGTATGCCTGAAATTCGGCCATGGTCATATGGACCGAAGTGCCGTCGGCTTTTTTCACAGTAATCATGGGTTGTGATGCTTGGTCATCCATAGAAAACTAAAAATTCCAGCGGAACTTGCCTGTCCGTTCATCGAAATAATACAGATCTTCAATGGCTGGATCATTTTGATCTTTGGCCAGCTGTTCGAGAAGCGCTGCCACGCCGGCAATATTTTTGTATTGCCCTTTCTCATCTTTTTCAAATCGGCTGTCGACCATAGCGCGAATATCTGGATAGGACATTTTTTTCTTTTCCAAAGGCTTTTCTGCTGGCGAAGATGGCGCCACTTTGGGCGGTCGGACAACTCTTGGGCGAACTGGTGCTGGGGCCGGTGGAGTGGTTGATGCCTGTACTGGGGCTGTAATAGATGCAGGTGGAGTGGGTACTGACCCCAAACCAGCAGCCGTACCTGCGGTATAATTTTCAGGATGAAGGAAGATATCCACGACAGCCGTGATATCATCAACCTCGGTGCCGAGGAAAAAATGATTGAGGTCAATGAACTGACGGACAGCAGTATCTTGATCTGGATTCAAATATTTGACGAGGGGCTGACTGGCTGGATAGAACAGATTTTTGATCCGGCTGCGGAGTGCAACCATCTGAAATGAGTCGTTGCCAGTATCATTGAGGCGACGAATATCCGCAAAGAGATCCGCAAGGGTAATCGACTTCCCATTCTCCTGACCCAATACCCCTTTGGAAGAAGAAAAAGTATCTCTGATTCTCTGGTAGGCATCGGCCATGTCGCCGGTGGCATACCAGCGTGTGGAAAGCGTCCACAGGAGACTATTCCAGACATCATGATCGGTGAGAATCGCCATGGGAATTTGTCGCGCCACCACAATCTCGAAAAATTCCTCGTCGTTCAAACCTTCCAAGCGACGCCAAGTGAGTTCGGTATACCAGCGAAAATATGTATACCAATATGCCTGGTCATTGTTCGCATCGTCTTTGAATGCGCCATGGAGATCAGCCCACATCTTTTCTTCTTCTTTGCCCAAATCCAACAGTGAACGGAATTCTTTTTCTTTCGCTTCAATATCACCGGGCTTCAATTGTTGTGGAATAAACGACATGGTATTTTTTGTTTTTAATTATATTACGCCTCCACCACCACCTGCTGGCGCGCCTCCCAATACGCCGCCACCTGGTGGCGATCCGGCCGGCCCTGGCGGACTGACTGGAGCTGCCGGAGGGGCTGGAGGAGGAGGAGGAGGAGTTGCCGGTCCACCACCAGCCGGAGCCGCTGGCCCGCCCCCTCTGCCACCTTTTCCAGTACGACGAGCAAGATCGGCAAGCACGTTGTCTACTAATGTACGATTCGCAGCTGGTGCTGTAGTAAACTTTTCTTTGGCCGCTTTCAAAATATACTCGATAGCGCGAGCATCATTATTTTTTTGTTGAAGTGCATCCAAAAATTCTTTGACACGAGAGTCATTGGAATTCTCAAGAATGCTGGAGAGGTCGCCAATGGTAAATGTTTGATCGACTTTTTCCAAATTGTTGGCAGTGAGTGATTTGAAAATATTGGCGGCGTTTTGCACGGCTTCAGCGGAAGCGAGAATCGCATCACCCTCAGCATTGCTATCCACAGAATCGGAGAAGCCCGAAACCGATGTGGCTTTTGACGAAGCAAGCGCATTGCCTCTGCGTCCTTTGATATGATCCAAATTTTCTTTGGCCACAGCAGCGCCCACCTGTTGATCATCAATGTTGGCCAAACGGAAGCTGACCTCGCCAGTAGATTTGTTGACATCACGAATGATCAATCCGGCATTGCCAATCGCACCTTCACCGGCCGATTTGTTGAGAATGCTGAGCAGTCCTTCCAGGAACGCATTGGATTCAGCACTCCCTTTGCCGCCATGGCGTTTCTGAAGTTCTTCAAAGGCATCCTGCACTTTGGCACGATCCACCTGCGTCCCAAGTTCTGCGGACAAGACACGCGCCTGCAAACCAGCCACCGCGTCTTGTTTGAGATCAACAGAAGATTCCAGTGATGAGCCAAGACCCTTGAGAATGGTGTCTCGACCAACTGACCCAAAGGCAGCGGCGCGATCGTAAAATGCCAAGGTCATGTACGACAGCTGTCGTTTCAATTCTTCCTCTGCCTTGCTCCCAGGCTTGGCTTGTCGGATTAATTCCAATTGACGCTGCGCTCGGGCCGACACGAGGTTGATATCACCAACACTCTGCTTTTCGGTATCTTCCTTACGATGTTTGGCCCGGACATTTTGTTCGTAGACTGCTTCACCTTCACGATTCTGTGAGACCAAATATTTGTCGCGTGCCTGAGCTGCCTCCACTTCCACTTTCCGAAGCAATTTGAAAGCTTCATCTTCTTTTTTACCGGTTCGCTGCGCCACTTCAATTTTGGAATCAGCAATTAATTTCTTATCTTTGTTCAACGTCCCACCAAGTTCGAGCAGATTTTGTTTGTCTTCCAAAGTTTCATCTGGTTTCAATTTGATCTCATTGGCATCAACCAATTGCTTCAAATATGTCGATTTATTTTCTTCAAAATCTTTTTGCCCCGCGTCGGTATCTAGATCCAATCCAAATCTCTTGGCCGCTTTCTTCCGGACATCGAGATAAAGTTCGACCGACTGACCATCGAGCTTTTCTTCTTTGGCACCACGCTTGGCCGAAGATACTGCCTCCATCCAAAATGCTCGGCGACCTTGACGCTGTTTGAATTCACCCGCGGCAGTACTGCTGGTACCAAGATTTTCCTTGAACCGCGTCTTGGCAAATTCTGCGCCTTTCTTCCAATCCTCTGCTCGTTTCTCGGCACGTTCGGCTGGCTCGATCACACGCGCCCAAAATTTGTCCATTGTTCCGCCTTTTTCCAGTTCTTTGGCACGCTGGGCACGCTTTTCTTTGGACATCGCCACGCCTGCCCCAACTCTGCTTGCAATACCCGCAGCAATTTCCTTGGCTGGCGCGCCGACCGTTCGACGGATCGCTGCCCCTCCGGCCAACTTGATGCCTGCGCCAACACCACCAACTGCTTTGCCCACCAACCCACGCGCCTTGCCATGTCCCAGGCGGGCCAAACGATATCCACTGGCCACTTCCAGGGCTTCCTTGCCAAATTGCATGGCTCCCGAGACGAAGCTGCCGCCGATCGTGCCGACTTTGAGCACGCGTTCGAGACCAGCAAAGAGAAATGCAATGGCGATAATAAAAGCCGACATATTCTCCCAAGTCGAAGCTTCCGAGAGCGAAGCCGAAGATTGCACAGGAAATGTAGCGTTGGCAGCTGCCTGCGCCTGTTCGGCCGAAGCAGTGGAAATGCCCACATGATTGTTGATGTCGCCATTGCCCAGTGTCGCAAATGCCAGCCACAAGAAAAACGTCATCATCGGCGCAACAATAATATATTTCATCACTTCTTGCCAAAACTCTTCGGCATAGGCCTTGGTCTGTGGGATTGCCTGAAGCACAAATGCCAATGGAGAAAATATGATGAGGATCCAGAGCACCACCACACGCATGACCATAAGCATGGCGTACGCAAAAATACTGAGGAATGCCAGAAGGGCAAAAAGAAAGGCCACTATGGACCCGACCAAGATATCCAGACGCAGACTATCGGTAACATTGTTTAGTGTGAGATCCTGAGCATGATTGATCGCCAAAATCTTTTCCAATTTGAGCATCTGGATCAAATTGCCGCCAGCCGTGCCTTCTACGGCATCGAGAAAAGTAACAGTAAAGACTTGGGATGCATCGATCAAAAGTCCAATAATAAGTCGGCTAAAATTGATGAAGATCGCGCCAAAAATCAGCTTGACCAGTAGTTTGCGCCATTCGTACTGTTCCAATCCAAGGATCGTGCCAAAAGCAATAATCAGAAGCGCCACCACGAAAAACATGTTGGCAATGTCGCGGACCATGTACCAGCCAAGCACGACCGGCGGCGCATCAATATAGCCATTGTAGCGCGCCAATTCCATGAAAAACCGCAGACCGAATACTGCCAAGCCAATCAAGAGTTTTGCCAAGCCGAAGAAAAGCCACTGCAGACCAGCAATCAGGCCATTGCCAACGGCTGTAGTAGCATCTGCGATGACGCTATCTGCGTGGACAGTATGAGAAGAAAAGAAAATTCCAAAGACAAAAAGAAGTACGAACGCCAAAACAAGAATCGGCTTGTGTTTCGAGAATGTGGACAAGCGACGCATAGAGAAATCGCAGATAGTATAACACAAAACAAGAAACCGTACCTGTGGGCAACACTTCCACAGCCAAGAGTTGACAATCAGATACTCGCTTGCTACACTACCCAACCACTGTTCTTTGATCAGAAACTCGTGGACGCACACAAATGGAGGGACGTGTGAAGGAAAAACACAAGAAACTGGCCAAGCAAGCCGCGCGGGTCGTGGTGGTGCTCGTAGTCCCGGGCGGATTGCCGATCGTACTTGCCGATCTCCTGATCGACAAATTCGGCAAAAAACAAAAAGAGAAACAAGAAAACAACCCTTCGACCAGCTCAGGGCAAGAGAAGCTGAAAGACAAGAAGCACAACAAGAAGAAATAGAGTCTCGGGTGGAGCGCTTGCCTCCACCCATTTTTCTCCCCTGTATTATGGCTTTGTCCAAGACAGAACAAATCCGCCAACTTATCCAAGAAAAAAATCGAATCTTCATCACATACGGAGCTGGGCGTACTGGTGATGCGATTGGCTCTTCTGTAGCGCTTGCTTTGTTTTTGGAAAGACTTGGCAAACATGTAGATATCGTCTCCGACCAGTTTGTCCTCCTACCGCAATTTCAATTCTTGAAAAAAGCAAAAACGATCGCGCCAGAACTCTCGACACTTCAGACTTTGGTAGTCTCTGTGCCCATAGCGAAAGCACAGCCCGACGCGCTGTCGTACGATGTGCACGATGGATCGCTTCGGATTTTCATTACTCCAAGCAAGGATATCTCGCCGCGCGACGTGGCGATCGCCAAAACCGCCTTTGCCTACGATCTGATCATCACCCTGGATACTCCGGACCTTGCGAGTCTCGGAGCAGTCTATGCCGATCACGCAGACTTTTTTTATGCTGTGCCGATCGTGAACATTGATCATCAGATAGACAACGCACAATTTGGCGCTGTGAATCTAGTGGATGCCACGCGCGACACCACAGCCGAAGTGGTCTTCGGACTTCTCCAATCGCTCGACGCCGAACAGATCGACACCGAGATCGCAACTGGACTCCTTGTTGGCATTATCGCGCATACCCGAAGCTTCTCTGTCGACACCATGAAGCCCCAGACACTTACGACCGCGAGTGCGCTTGTATTGCTTGGCGCCAATCGCGACGCAATCGTGAGCCAGCTCTTCCGCACGCGCAGTGTCTCTACATTGCGGCTGTGGGGCGAGGCTCTGCGGACCATGAATTACGATCGCGCTTCGGGGTTGATCACGCTGTCGATCAGTCGCGAGGATTTCTCCCAGGCCCAGGCCACAGCAGCGATGGTAGAAGACTTGATCGACGAACTTCTCTTGACCTCGGCAGAAGCCAGGTTGGTGGTGATTGTCTATGCAACAGAAAAAGAAACGCGCGCGATTGTCTCGGCGCCAAAAAATATGGACCTGAAAAAAATCCTGGCGTCATATTCGCCGATTGGCACAGCCACGCGGGTCGCGATCACTCTCCCCGACCTCCCACTGAAACAAGCAGAAGAGATAATTGTCGAGAGACTCAAGGCATAAAAAAATCCCCGAATGGGGATTTTTTAATTCTATAAATTTTTGGGCTACTTAATTACCGATTTCCTTTTGCTCGATTATGCGTCTTGCAAAGCATCTGACAGTTCTTAATTGATGTTTTACCGCCCTTGCTCCAAGCTGCTACATGGTCGGCGTCCATTTCATCTAAACTCCAAATTTTTTCTTTATTGGCGTTGTGACCAACAGCACACAACGGGCAGTTCGACACCCCTTTCTTTTTGGCAGCTTTCGTTTGCAACGAATACACAGATTTTTTGGTCGCTTCATCAAAAACTCGAACTTCAAGCAATTTTGTATCCGTAGAGCCACCGAGAATATACTCAAAAATGCCTTTGTGGTTTTTAATATATGGATCAGCGTAGAGCTTTTTCACTTCGGCTGATATTTTCGCAGGGTTATATGCTTTCTTGTGATACTCTTCGTACAATCGTCCCCACTCTAGTCCGCGCATCTCACTTTCAACATCGGTAAATACGCTAGAAACCCAGTCGATCACACTGTTGAAATATTTTTTCAACTCATCAATGTTTTTGTCTTTGCGATGCTTGCTCATATAATCGCCAATATTGCCTTCGCTTACCCAATCGAGCGCGCATTCCAAAAAATCCTGTCGGTTGGCACTTCCAGATATATACGCGCTCCATTTTTGAATATTGGCGTTTTGGCTATTACTAAACTCTTCTTTCCCGAGTGTTACAAACGGCCCAGAATAAACAGCATTGAGTAATTCCTGACTATTGAGCGGAACACCGGCAATGTTTATGGTCTTAAACCACTCTTTTATCTGGCTTTCTGTTCCTTCACATTCATAAATGAGTAGTTTTGTTTCCAAAATCTTGGCTTGTTTGTCTTTTGCCATACCGCCAAAATATTGCTCCATCCCGTTTTCATCTTTGATGGCAAATTTGTCGGTCACAAAACGTCCAACACTAGTGATGCGCTGTTGCCCGTCCAAAACTTCCATATTGTCTTCAGAAACCTTATTAAAATAAATCAAGCCTATTGGGTAGCCTTTGAGTAGTGATCCAATAACAGCAGCCTCTCTTTTGCCACCATCGGAGGCATAGATATAGTTACGCTGATACTCCGGCTGAATAGTGAGCTTGCCAGACAAACCGAATAACCCTTTGCCTTCCAGCTCATTATAGACAAAACCTTCACAAATATCTTTTACGGTGATATGAATTTTTAAAATTGTTTTCATATTATTTCTTTATCAAATTTAGTTATCGTGTTTGTCCTATCTTCAATTGGGTTTTAGATTTATAAATATTTTTTCAAAAAATTTCTTATTTTTTCAATTTCCTCATTTATCTTTTTAGCAAATTCATCACTCTCATCATGAGTTCCATAAAGCATTCTACTCTTTTGTTCCAATTCTTTTCGAAAATCATCTGGATAATTTACAAAAAGCCAAATAACACTTCTTAATTCTCTTATTAATATATCCAAGTCTTTCTGTGCTTTTACCGGCTCATCTTTCCAAGAAATTTCTGCTTCAGTTAATATTTCTTCAAAATTTGTCCACGCATCCTGAACATTTTTCCATCTTAAAGAGTACACGGAACGATTGACTGCATTTTTGTCATTGAGTTCATTTATCGATAATCCATTTTCTTTTAATGCATTCTCCATTTCACCAACTGGAATAAATGGATTCCTAACTATTTTAATTGCGTCTCTTAACTTTAGGACACTTTTTAAATATTTCCTTGCTATATCATAATCTAACCTCCCTCTCATTTTTTTATCTGATGTGTCAAACCATTTACTGCCAAAAAGAGCGGTTAAAAGAGCACTAAGGGCAATAATCCCGGGCGAATGTTTGTCAAGGTAACACATGACCACGACCGCAAAAAGCAAAATTGAGAAGACTGACCAATAATTTGATAAGAAAATTTTTATTCTGTTCATAACTATACCACAATTTTATTTTTTCTTATGCCTTATAAAAACTCGCTTAAAAGTTTCCCTGCCATTAATATATGTCCCGCGACCATAAATTCTATTTAGATCTTGGTCTATACCACGATTCGATCCAAGCAACTCAAATTGATCAGGATTATATTTATCTAAAAAACTAGCTGGAACACCCATCACACCATCGTAATCACTTGGGATGGCATCGATATATGGCACTTCAATAGCATCATAGTTATCATACTTGTCATACGATTTTTTGCCTTTAATCTCTTTGTGCTTACTGTATTTCAAATTTTCTTCCATTGTCATAAGTGGCAACATTTGGTGACGACGCCCATGATCAAGGTTTGTAAACCAACAACAATTCCTGAATTTCACTAAGCCGGTTTCTGGGTCATAAACCCCACCCGCATATTCTCTAGTAAAAGGCGTAGAAAAATAAGCATTACCAGCATGAAAGCCATTCCCTAACCACATTTTATTTTCTTTTATCAATGGAAAAATTTCTTTGTAAATAATTGCACCTAGATTACCGATAATGACAAACTTTTTGTTGTAATCAAAAAGTTGTTTAACATATCCACGAAACAAACTGAAGGGCGGATTTGTTACTACAATGTCGGATTGTTTTAGTAATTCTGTGCATTCGTGACTACGAAAATCTCCATCACCCTCTAACGGCGTCCATTCATTGTGTTTATTTTCCTTTAACTGTTGGGCAATATCCTTTAGATTAAACTCACCATCACCGTTTATGTCGCGTACTTCGTTGATAATAAATTTATTGGCAGTTATCTTCGGACGGCCCTTTGATTTTGTGAGAGTTTTATCATCACCGAACAACCCCAGTTGTGTGTTGGCCACGGGTGAAGGTTTGTAGCTGGTGGTGATAAGCTGCTTCAATCCAAGCTTGTTGAAATTGAGCACGAAATAACGAAAGAAATTGCTCTCGAATGGATCGTCGCAGTTGCAATATATCACCTTGCCGCGGAAAACATCCGGGTTGTATTCCAAATACGCCTCAATTTCTTTTTGAATATCGCTGTATTGAGTATAAAACTCATCATTCTTTGCCCGTTTTGCATTGGTAAGATTTTTGTTTGCCATACTCTTTACGGAATCAACCTAGACTATAACAACGCTCTCCCAGTCATTTCTTCAGGCTCCGCCAAGCCCAAAATCTTGAGCATGGTCGGCGCAACGTCGGCCAGCACACCCACCGGATGGAGCAAACTTAAGTCCCCTTCCAGCGCATCACCCCCTGGACCAGCAACCCCTTTCCAGGCATCCCCAATCACCAGAAGCGGCACTGGATTGGTACTATGCTCTTTGTCGCGCTCGCCTGTCTGCAGATTCAGCAGTTCCTCGGCATTGCCATGATCCGCCGTGACCAGCATCACCCCGCCCTTGGCCAGCGTATGATCGGCAATCGCGCCGAGCTCGCGATCAATCGCCTCTACACCCTGGACCGTAGCCGCAATATCGCCCGTATGCCCCACCATATCGGCATTGGCAAAATTGACCATGATCACGTCGTAGGCATCGGACTCGATCGCGCGGACCACCTCGCGGCCCACCTCGGCAGCCGACATTTCGGGCGCTTCGGCATACGACGAGACTTTGGGCGATGGGATAATCTTGCGGTCTTCGCCAGGAAACGCGGCCTCGATCGTGCCATTGAGAAAGAATGTGACATGCGCATACTTCTCGGTCTCGGCGACATGGTATTGCTTGAGCCCGGCAGTCGAAATTACTTCGGCCAGTGTGGCATGCACCATGGTGGGCGGATAGGCCACGAGCACAGGAATTTCTTTTTCGTATTCGGTCATGGTGACAAATATCAAATCGGGAATGTAGGCGCGGGCAAATTTCATGAATCCGGGAATTACAAAAGCTTCGGTCAATTCGCGAGCGCGGTCGGGGCGAAAATTGAAATAGATTACGGCATCGCCCGAGGCGACCACCGCCGTTGGTTTATTTGCTTCACCAATCACGATTGGCACAACTTCTTCGTCGTAGACTTTGGCATCGTACGACGCCTGAATTGCCGCCACCGGATCTGCGCTATAGCTTGGCGCGACTCCTTCGGTCATGGCGCGATAGGCTGCCTCCACGCGATCCCAGCGCTGATCGCGATCCATAGTGTAGTAGCGGCCAGCGATCGTGGCAATCTTGCCTGTTTTTTCTTCTTTCATTTTTTCTAGCAGTCGACGAACAAAATCAATCCCGCTATTGTAGATGGTATCGCGACCATCGAGAATCACATGAACAAACACCTTTTTTATTTTGTGCATTCTCGCCAGATGGAGGAGCGCGTAGAGATGTTCTTCGCTGGAATGCACATTGCCCGGACTCACGAGCCCCACCAGATGCAGGGCAGATTTATTTTTTTTCACCTGGGCCACAGCAGCCAGAAATGCCTGATTCTCGAAGAATGATCCGTCGGCCAGCGCTTTGTTGATGCGCGGCAGGGTCTGATAATACACGCGGCCTGCGCCGATATTCAGGTGTCCGACTTCGGAATTGCCCATCTCGCCAAACGACAAACCGACTTCTTTGCCCGAAGCAGACAGTGTCATGGCGGGATATTCGCGGACAAAGCGATGGAAATTTGGCGTATTGGCGCGCGTGATCGCATTGCCAGCGCTATCGGGCGCCACACCCCAGCCATCGAGAATGGCGAGGACGACTGGTTTTGGTCTATTCATAGAAGATCGGGATTAAGAATCGCGAGCGAGCAGATTGCGCCCGGTCATTTCTTTTGGCACGGGTAGATGCAGCAGATGAAGCAAAGTTGGGGCGACATCCGATAGGCCGCCTGGCGGCAAGGCACGATGTTTCAATTTTTTCTGCACAATAATACATGGCACCGGATTAGTGGAATGTTCGGTATCCATCTCGTGCGTATTGGGCTGAATCATTTTCTCGGCATTGCCATGATCACCCACTACAACAAGCGTGCCATCGTGCGCCAACACAAGCTCGGCCAAAGTTGCGATAGCAGTATCCACCACGCGGACCGCTTTTTTGGTGGCTGCAATATTGCCCGTGTGCCCCACCATATCGGCATTGGGGAAATTGACACAGATAAAATTGAACGTGTCGCGCTCGATCGCATGAGTGATTTTTTTCAGAAGTGCGGCGGTCTGCATCTGCGGCCGATCGGCATACGAATGCGGCGCGGCCGATCGCACCATTTCGCGCACTTCGCCATCGAGCGGTGTGGCATGCCCGCCATTGATAAAATATGTGACGTGGGCATACTTCTCGGTCTCGGAGATGTAGAGCTGGCGATAGGCGCCATCGATGGCATCGGCTAGGGCATGCGGAATCTCGGGGCTTGGGAACGCGGTCAAGACATGCGGCAGGTCTGGTCCAAAGTCGGTCATGGCCACAAAGCGAATATTTTTGGGAAATTTTTCTCGCGTAAAGGCGCCGGGATTTTCTTTTTCAAATTCCGGCTGAACAAATGTCTTGGTCAGTTCGCGGGCCCGATCACTGCGCGCGTTGAAAAAAATCACGGCATCATTGTCTTTCACTACCGCCACTGGTTTGCCTGCCTGCGCAGCCAGGTTGTCTTCCTGAATCACGCTGGGGCAGATAAACTCGTCGGATTCATCGCGATTGTAGGCAGCGGTAATCGCTTCTTCGGCGCTGGTGGCTGCGCATCCCTTGCCAAGGACAATGGCTTCGTAGGCGCGATGAATGCGGTCCCAGACTTTGTTGCGATCCATGGCAAAAAATCGTCCGGCAATAGTGGCAATCTTCTCGTGCGCCAAAAGATGTCCGCGCAGTTCGTGCAGGAATGTCGGCGCCTGATGCGGCGAGGCATCGCGCCCATCGGTAAACAAATGCAAGAAAACTTTTTTGATATTCTCGCGCCGGCAGAGTTCCAAGAGCGCATAGAGGTGTTCGGGGCGGGCATGGGCGCTATTGTCATCGGTAAGAAGTCCGACCAGATGCACAGCCGTGTCGTATTTTTTTACATGATAGAGCGCTTGCTTGAAGGCTTGATTTTTGTAAAATGTGCCATCGTGAATGGCATCGCTAATCCGCACCAAATCCTGGGTTACGATGCGCCCAGCCCCGATGGTCATGTGTCCTGCTTCGGAATTACCTTCTTGATTTGGAAACAACCCTACTGCTTCGCCGCTGGCAGCGAGCTTGCCCGATGGATATTTCTTCATCAAGCCAAAAATTGTGGGCGCAGTTGCAGGAGTAATGGCGTTACCTGGATCCTTGGAATCGGCCAGACCAAACCCATCGAGAATGGCAAGAATAGCGAGCGGCCGGTCCACGGCTTTTTTGTCGGCAGTTTTCTTGGTCATAATCCTCCCCAGTATATCGAGCCCCGCCCCCTTCGGCAACCCTTGGGTATCGAAATCAAAAATCCCTCGACAGTGTCGGGGGATTTTTTTGTTTTTTAGTTTTTCTACATCCCCAACTCCAGCTCGATCTCCATCAAACGATTGTACTTCTCTACCCGCTCGGAACGCGAGAGCGAACCGGTCTTGATAAATTCGGCATTGGTGGCCACTGCCAGGTCGGCAATAAAAGAATCCACGGTCTCGCCCGAGCGATGAGAAATCGCCACCGCATATTTGTGCTTCTGGGCCAGAGTAATGGCCGCGACGGTCTCGGTGAGGGTGCCGATCTGATTTGGCTTGATAAGGACTGCATTGGCCACGCCTTGGGCAATGCCACGCTCGATGCGCTTCACATTGGTAACAAACAGATCATCGCCGATGAGACGAATTTTGCTGCCCAATTTTTTGGTAATTTCATGCCAGTGGTCCCAATCATCCTCGGCCAGCGGATCCTCGACCAAGAGAAAGGGATATTTCTCTACCCAGCGGGCAACAGTTGCGATCAGCTCTTGCGCGCTCGAAGCTTGATGCGGACCAGCCAGATAATATTTCTTGCCGCGATAAAATTCCGAAGCCGCCATATCAAGGCCCAGGAACACCTGCTTGCCCGGAATATAGCCCGCCTTCTTGATCGCTAGCATAAGTACCTTGATGGCATCTTCGTTGCTGGGAAGCTGCGGCGCAAATCCACCCTCGTCGCCGACTGCCGTGCTGTATTGCTTGCTCTGGAGAATCCCGGCCAGCGTATGAAAAATCTCCGCGCCCATGCGCACGCGTTCAGCCATGCGTCGGTGAATCGGAATAATCATGAACTCCTGAATCGACAATCCACTGTCAGCATGCCGGCCGCCATTCAAGACATTCATCATAGTTACAGGCAGGCGCCATTTTTTTGCCGGAAGAGAAAACGTCTCGCGGATGTACGCATAGAGCGGGAGGCTGCGGCTGGCGGCTCCTGCCCGAGCTACTGCCAGCGAGATCGAGAGAATCGCATTGGCGCCAAGATTGCTCTTGTTTTCTGTGCCATCGAGAGCAATCATGCGACGGTCAATCCCCGACTGATCGGTCGGGTCGAGCCCGACCATCCGTTCGGCCAGCACAGTCTCTACGTGCTTTACCGCCTTGAGCACGCCCTTGCCGCCATAGCGCTTGGTCGCGCCATCGCGCAATTCCATCGCTTCGTGCGTGCCAGTAGACGCGCCACTGGGCACGGCCGCTTTGGCGACCACGCCAGAATCCAGAAAAATTTTTGTTTCCACTGTGGGATTGCCGCGCGAATCAAGAATTTCTCGAGAAGTGATTTTCGCAATTGCAGACATACCGTGAAACAAAGAAGATCGAAATGTATTTAGCGAATTTCGTACGTAACCGTCACATGCGTGGTCACATCATTGCTGCCAGTCTCGATCATTGGCGCTGGAGCGGCCCCGCCAGCACCCATGGATACATCTTTGGCATAAAATATTGGTCCGCCAGTACCACCCTGATCTTCGCTAAAAGCGACCACCGATACCAGCTGTACACCAAGTTGACCAGCCAATCGTGCGGCCTTGTCTTTGGCTTTGGCCAGCGCCAAGTCACGAGCCTGCTCTTTGTAAACATCCGGATCATCAAAAGTAAATTGCAAACCATTGACCATGTTGGCCCCAACAGTCCCAGCCAGCGCCACCACTTGATTGGATTTGGTCAGATCGCGGACTTTCACGGTTACGGTCTCATTCACTTCGAATCCATCTGGCACATCGCCCTGCTTGTCAATGTATTTCACGCGCGGATAAATATTGTAATTGGTGGTCTGGATATCTTTCTTGTCAATGCCAAGCGCATTCAGCTGAGCAATCAGATTGTTCATGGTCGCCGTACTCTTGTCTTGCACCTCGGCCACGGTGGTGCCGCGCAAATCCACGCCCATACTCACCACTGCAATGTCTGGAATGGCTGTCACTTTGCCATCGGCATCTACAGTAATCACATGCTCGGGTCGTAGCGATCTGCCAATGTAGGGATACATGGCCAGACTATTGCGGATCTGGCTGCCCAAATATACCACGCCATAAGCGAGAAAAATCCCCCACAGTGTCATGAATATTTTTTTCGCCCCCGGATGTTCAACATGCCACATAGGTTTTGTTTTTTCGACAGGCATAAATTTGAAAGTTACATTTGACATTTAACATCTGACAATTAACACACCGCCAGTTTTCAAAGTCAAATGTCAGGTGTCAGGTGTCAATTGTTCACTTGTGTAGTGTATCACTTCTCCAGAACCGCTTCAACTCCTGACAACTTCTTTCCCGACAAAAATTCCAGCATAGCTCCACCGCCAGTCGAGACGAGATCAAAATCTTTGGCGCGGCCAATCGCTTCGATCGCTTCCACAGTCTCTCCCCCGCCAGCGACCACAAACGCTTTCTTGCCCTGATTCGCTATCGCATTGGCAATCGCATAGGTAGATTTCTCATAGGGCTTCTGTTCAAAGTATCCCATAGCGCCATTCCACACCACGGTCTTGGCTTTTTTTATTATGGAAGAAAAAAGTTCTGTCGAGGCTGGTCCAATATCCAAAATCGCTTCGTCATTCTCGCAGATCGTACTTGGTGTTTTTCCAATTGAAACAACACGCGAACCAGTGCCATCTTTTTTGCCCACGACCACATCAATTGGCAAAATAATTTTTTCTTTTTTCGCATACACAGCAGCCACATTCGTCTGTTCTGGATCGAAGAGCGAACTACCAACCCCATAGCCAAGACCTTTCAAAACAGTGTTCACGATCCCCCCACCGAGGAGAATGGAATCTACTTTGGGTAAGAGCGCTTCGATCACTGGAATTTTGGTTTCCATTTTGGCGCCGCCAATCACCGCAACAAATGGTTTCTTGGGCTTCTGGAGGAGTTTGCCAAGACCAATAATTTCTTTTTCGAGCAAAAATCCTGCTACCGTTGGAATATAGCCCGCGACCTGCGATACCGAAGCATCAGGGCGATGAGCCACAGCAAATCCATCGAGCACAAACAGGTCGGCCAGGCTGGCGAGCGCGTGCGCCAGAGGTGAATCATTCCTTTGTTCATCAGGAGAAAAGCGAATATTTTCGAGCATCACAATCTCGCCGTCGTTCATCTGTTCAATTTCTTTTTTTACTTCTTCTCCCTGCCAATCGGCTAATTGTTTTACTGGATGATTCAAGAGACGAGCAAGCGCCTCTGATACTGGAGCGAGCCGTAAATCCGGAACTACTTTGCCCTCGGGCCGACCCAGATGCGAAACCAAAATAATCTTGGCTTTCTTCTGTATCAGATACTGAATCGTGGGAAGCGATGCGCGCAGTCGGGAATTATCTGCCAATGCTCCATCTTTCAGCGGCACATTGAAATCCACGCGAACCAAAACGCGCTTGCCGGAAATCCTGCGGAGTTTTTTCAACGTTCGAATGGACATAAGTTTATTTACTCGCCACTGTTTGTACCATTTCGATCAGGCGATTGGCATAGCCCCATTCATTGTCATACCAGGCAATCACCTTGACCAAATTTCCACCAACCACATTGGTAAGAGCAAGATCCACGGTGGCCGAAGCTGGATTGCCGATATAATCACTAGAGACAAGCGGCTCATCGCTGACGGCCAAAATCCCTTTGAGGTATGTCTGACTCGCTTCTACAAATGCGGCATTGACTTCTTCTTTGGTCACATTCTTTTTCAAGACCATGGTGGTGTCATTGAGCGATACCGTAATGGTGGGCACGCGAATCGCCAGTCCATCGAATTTTTTTACGAGTGTTGGAATGGTTTTTGTTACCGCCACTGCCGCTCCCGTGGAAGTTGGCACAATATTTTGGGCGGCCGCGCGCGCGCGACGCAGATCCTTGTGCGGACCATCCTGCAGATTCTGATCGGCTGTGTAGGAATGAATGGTGGTCAGCATGGCTTTTTCTACACCAAAGACCTGTTCCATCACCCGCATCACCGGCGCCGCGCAATTGGTCGTGCACGAAGCATTGTCGACAATTGCGCCGCCGAGATCGGCTTCGTGATTCACCCCCTCGACCAGCGTCTGGATATCTTCTCCCTTGCCTGGAGCCGAGATCACCACCCGTCGCGCACCAGCCGTAATATGTTTCTTGGCTCCTTCACTGTCGGTAAATCGGCCGGTGGACTCGATCACAATATCAATGGCAAGATCTTTCCAGGGCAGCATGGCCGGATCTTTCTCGGCAAATGCCTGGACTTTCTTTTTGTCAACAATAATATGGTGTTCATCGCTCGAAACTGCATGAGGAAATTCGGGGTAGGCGGTGTCATATTTGAGCAAATGCGCCAAAGTTTTGGTGTCGGTTAGATCATTGATCGCCACAATCTCGATATCTTTTTTATCAAAAGCGACCTTGAAGGCATGGCGGCCGATGCGTCCGAAACCATTGATTGCCAGACGAATTTTTTTCATATGGAGCTCGAAAAATCTCTAAAGTGCGACATCCCGACTAAGGCGGGACGAAAACTCTAGGCAAATAAATAGACATCTGCAGTATAACAAACAGCCTTTTGTCTGACTAGGGAAACAAAAAAGAACCCCGTTGCCAGGATTCTTTTTTTTTGAAGAAGTTACTTGTTGCCCAGTTGTTCGGCGACCTCGGCGGCAAAATCTTTTTGTTCTTTCTCGATTCCCTCACCCAGTTCAAATCGGGCAAAGCGGCGAATCGACAGCTTCTCGCCAATTTCGACAGTCTTTTCGCCAAGCAATTGTTCGACCGTCTTGCTTTCGTCTTTGATGAATGATTGCTCGAGCAGGCAGATATCAGCGTAAAATTTGTTCAGTTTGCCCTCTACAATTTTCTCGATCATGTCGGCTGGCTTGCCTTCGGCGGCGAGCTGTTCGCGGTAAATCGCGCGTTCGCGCTCCACCAATTCGGCCGAGACCTCTGTGCGAGAGACAGCCCGAGGAGCCGAGGCAGCTATGTGCATGGCCAGATCATTGGCCAGGGCGCGGAAGGCATCTGTCTTGCCCACAAAATCGGTTTCGCAATTGAGTTCCAGAAGCACGCCAATCTTGCCGCCAGCGTGAATATACGATGTTACTGTTCCTTCAGCGGCAATTTTGCCAGCCCGCTTGGCCGCTTTCAAGACGCCTTTCTTGCGCAGCCAATCTGCGGCAGCTGCCAGATCGCCACCCGTCTCTTCCAGAGCTTGTTTGCAATCCATCATGCCTGCGCCTGTTTGCGCGCGCAGTTGCGCAATCAAAGAAGAAGAAATAGTCATAAAACATTTGACAATTAACATTTGACAATTGACACACGGCCATTGAAATCACGCCTGTCTGTCTTGTAAGAGTTTCCTACGGAATGCAGTTAGTTGATCAGCCAATTGCGCTGCCTTCCCCAGATATGCTACTGCAATATCTTCCGATATGTACTGATTATCAAGTGCGACATCAAGACAAGCCACCACTTCGTTTAATGAGGTGTGTGATTGATTGAGGAAATGTGCAAAATCTTTATCAGTACCTCGATCTGCACCTTCGGCGATATTGAGTATAATTGAATCCAACGCTCGCCACAACTGATCAGTCAAGGCAAACCGTTCCTCTCTCGGAAAATACTTCTTGGACAAATTTTTTATCTCTTGGTTGAAGACTCGAGCATCTTGATACACCTGAAATTGACGAAATCGAAACTTTTTGTCTGCCCCTGTCATACACGTCAAATGTCAATTGTCAGGTGTCAGGTGTTACACCGTCTTGGGTTCATTTTGCTTTTTGACCCATTCGGCGCGGCCTTCCTTGATGGCTCCGGCAACCAGATTGACAATCATGGTAATGGCCTTCACTGCATCGTCGTTGGCTGGGATCACGTAGGTCGCGTGATTCGGGTTGGCATTGGTATCGCACACGCCGATAATTGGCACATCCATGCGCATGGCTTCGGCCACAGCCGTCTTTTCTCGCTGCAGAGCTGGGATAAAGATGGCATCTGGCAGACGATCGAGCTTGGTCAAACCGCCCAGGGTTTCATCTTTTTTGAGCAATTCTTTGCCGATCTCCAATTGTTCTTTTTTGGTATAGCGTTCCAGTTCGCCACTTGCCTGTTCGCCCTTGAGCGAAACATAATGCTTGATCAGCTTGCGCATTTCCGAGAAGTTCGTCAGGAGTCCGCCCAGCCAGCGATCCACCAAAAATGGCATCTCGCAATCGGTGGCTGCATTCTTCACAATATCGCGCGCCTGTGGCTTGGTCGTAATAAACAAAATCGTCTTGCCCTCGGCAGCCATGGTTTTCACCGCAGCCAATGTTTCCTTGAGCTGTTTCTCTGTTTCTTCCAAATTAATAATGTGGACGCCGTTGCGTTCGCCGAAAATATACGGCTTCATTTTGGGATGCCAGCGCGAGACTTGGTGACCAAAGTGGACACCAGACTGGAGCATCTCCAAGAGACTTGGGATTTCCATAAAAAGTTCCTTTTTTATCCCGACTAAGTCGGGATACCGCTCTCGCCGGCCGCCATGGAGTGGTCCAGGACAGAGGAATGAATGGCGAGATGTGGGATTAATAAGTGGCAGTACTATACAACACTCCCAAAAGATTGTCAACCCTTCGATGTGGCTCAGGGTAAATAAAAGACCCCCCATCCAGACTCAGTCCGAATGGGGGGGCGCGACGATGCTACTTCTTGTCCGGCGGCGGGGCCGGCTTCTTGGGCGGCCGCTTCTTGGCGGCGGCCTTCTTGCTCGCCTTGGTCTTGGCGACCTTGGCGGCGGCGGCCGGCGCGGCCTGCTGGGTGCCGTCCTTGACGACCCAGGTGTCCTCGGTGCCGGTGGACGGCTCGGTGCCATCTTCCTTGACGGCTTCGATCTTCATCTTGCTGGCCTTCTTGGCCTGCTTCTTGACCGGAGCCTTGTCGGCCACGGTCTCGATCTGGGCGGGGCCGGCCTGCGCGAGCAGGGGCTCGGGCACCGGCAGGACGACCTGCGGCTTGAGGCCCTCGGCGAACGCGGTCCCTGCGAACGCGACCGTGAAGATCGTCAGCATCAGGATGAACGGGATCATTCCCTGTTTCATCTTTCTCTCCTTCCTTTTATCGATGGCTCTCCACCCTCGCACCATGCGCTGGGTTGAGTCATCAGTTGGCATCAGTGTATCAGAAAACTCACAGGTTGTCAAGGGCTCTTGGCGGACTGTTGACAGAGCCAAAAACGTGCTATACTTTGCCCAAATACCTAACCCCTAAAACCTAACCCCTATCCACTGTGAACTCCAATCTTTTGTCTTCCCCTACCCGCCGCCCATGGTACAAAAAAACTGGCGGCATTCTCTTGCTTGTCTTGCTTGGGATTATCGGCTTCATCTTCCTGATTTTTCTATTTTTCTTTGTCTATGATCTCTGGCAGATAAAATCTGGACACATTGCTGATTTGGAAAACGAATTTCACAGCACACGCTTTACTGCCGGAACAGGCTTCGCTGTCGGGACTGGTCTCGACAAAACTCCGGCCGAGGTGGCTTCGGTCATCCGCGGCACTGACCCCACTATAGGATCGAGCAAAGCGCCGGTCACAATTGTTGCTTTTGTGGATTTCCAGTGTCCATTTTGCCAGGCAGGATATCCTCTGTTTCATAGAGTGATGGACAAATACCAGCCAGTGGCCCGAGTCGTATTCAAAAATTTTCCTCTGGAAACAATTCACCCCGACGCGCTCGCTGCCGCCAATGCCGCTGCCTGCGCTAATGCCCAAGGTAAATTCTGGCCATATTACGATCAGCTCTTTACCGTAAAGGCACTTGACCAGGATTCTTTTATCCGCTATGCTCAAGCAACCAAATTGAACCTGACCAAATTCACCGCCTGTCTCTCGGCTGCCACCTATCAATCGAGTATTGATCAGGACCTGCAAGACGGCATTGTTCTCGGCGTGCGCGGCACTCCCACCTACTTTGTCAATGGCACACGAATCGAGGGAGTCACCAACGAAGCCACCTGGGACAAGGCGATCATCCCATCTCTCAAAAAATAACTTCACTTCCACATTTTTTAACCCGGCTCTGCGGTATGTCATCACAGTTCATCAGCATCAAGAATGCACGCGTCCATAACTTGAAAAATGTTTCGGTAAAAATTCCCAAAAACAAATTGACCGTTGTCACCGGGCTCTCGGGATCGGGCAAATCTTCTCTTGCCTTTGATACCATCTATGCCGAAGGTCAGCGCCGCTACGCCGAATCGGTGAATGCCTATGCCCGGCAATTCATGGATGTGCAGGACAAGCCGGATGTGGACGAGATTACCGGCTTATCACCTACCATTGCCATTGACCAGAAACACATTGCCACCAACCCCCGTTCAACTGTTGGGACCGTAACGGAAATCTACGATTTTCTCCGTCTTCTCTTTGCGCGCATCGGAGTGCAGTACTGCCCAGATACCAATCAACGCGTCGAACATCATACGCCTGGAGAAATCACCGAGACGATCCGTCGCTTGGGCCGCGAAGCCAAACACCTTATCCTCTTGGCGCCGATCATCAAGCAAGAATTGGTCAAGCCAAAAGAATTGGCCAATCGCCTGGGACTTTCTGGAGCCGAGGCAGTGCGCATCAATGGCGTGGTCATGAAACTTCCTGATTTGAAGAAATATCCCTTTCAATTGGACAAGCCCTACGATGTGGATGTGGCAGTGGCCGAAGTGACTGATGTCAAGAAACAACCTGTGAATGCCTGGGTAGAAAAAGCCCTCGATCTGTCCAATGGTTTTCTGGTCGTGCTCGACACCGAGTCTGGCGAAGAACATACCTTCTCCACCGTCCCCTTTTGCGCTGCCTCGGGCCGAACTTTTGAACCAATCGAACCGCGCACCTTTAGTTTCAATAGTCCGTATGGCGCCTGTCCGCGCTGCACCGGTCTTGGCTACACGCTCGACGTGGATACCGATCTCGTGATCCCCAATCCGCGGCTTACCCTGGCCGAAGGCGCGATCCAGCCCTGGACCCGCATCGTTGGCAACCAGACATACTATCAAAAATTGCTCGAAGCCGTAGCCGAAGCCCACGCGTTCTCGGCCCACACCCCAGTCAAGGATCTGCCCAAATCCGTGATGGATATTTTGTTTTTTGGCACCGATGGCCAGATGTACACGGTCAATGGCAAAAAAATGCAATTCGAAGGGATCGTGCCAAATTTGACCCAGCGCCATGCCGAGACTGATTCGGAATATATTCGCAAAGAAATCGAGCAGTACATGCGAGAAAAGATCTGCCCCAGCTGCCATGGCAAACGGCTGAAACCCGAATCACTGTCGGTCCGCATCGGCGATTACTCGATTGCCGACATTGTCGAGATGACCATCGAAGAAAGCCTGGTCGCCTTTGGCGCGGTGGATGGCGGAGCAAATAAAAAAGCAAACGGCGCCAGCAAATCAAACGCTTTTATCGAAAAGCAGCACCTGCCGATCACCCTCCCAATCGTTCGTGAAATCACCAAACGCCTGAACGACTTGATCCAAGTCGGCCTCTATTACCTGAATCTTGATCGCTCGTTTGCCACGCTCTCGGGCGGCGAGGCCCAGCGCATTCGCCTGTCGAGCCAGCTCTCGACTGGACTGACCGATGTGATTTATATCCTTGATGAACCATCGATCGGTCTCCATCCGAAGGACAATGACAAATTGATTGAAACACTCAAAACCCTCCGCGATATCGGCAATACCGTGGTCGTAGTCGAACACGATGAGATGATGATCGAATCCGCCGACCATGTGATCGATGTGGGCCCTGGAGCCGGCGAATACGGCGGCGAAATTATGGCCGAGGGCACGCCCGCGAGCATCAAGAAAAATCCCAAATCACTCACCGGGCAGTACATGTCTGGCAAAGAGACGATTGCGCTCCCCAAAAAGCTGCACGCTGGCAATGGCAAAAGCTTGTCGGTGATCGGCGCCACTGGATTTAATTTGAAAAATGTTGACCTGTCGATTCCGCTGGGCAAACTGGTCTGTGTCACTGGCGTATCTGGATCAGGCAAATCAACCCTGATTACCGAGACACTGGCTAGGGTCCTCTCCAAGCATTTCTATCGTGCCAAGACCGAGCCCGCGCCGCACAAAGCAGTAAAAGGCATTGGCAATATCGACAAGGTAATATCGATCGATCAGACAGCCATCGGCCGCACTCCCCGCAGCAATCCTGCCACCTACACGGGCGTATTCACCGCTATTCGCGATCTCTTTACAGCCGTACCCGAAGCGCAATTGCGCGGCTACGATGCCGGCATGTTTAGTTTCAATGTCAAAGGCGGCGGCCGCTGCGAAGCCTGTGGCGGAGACG
>CAYNXQ010000003.1:0-23836 GCA_964401185.1 uncultured Gammaproteobacteria bacterium
GCGAATTGCACGTGTACGGCCAACTGGTGAGTATTGGCAAGCAAGAAGAAACAGCTAGTCAACACAAAGGACTGGGCAAAAAACTCGTGGCCGAAGCCGAACGCATTGCCAAAAAAAATAATTTCAAAAAAGTTGCTATTATTTCTGGCGTCGGGGTGCGCGGATATTATCAAAAACTCGGTTATCAAAAAGAAGGCACATACATGAACAAACTATTGACAACCGACCAAGGGATTGCGGTATTATAAATGATGGTCAGAGGAGGAAATCGATGAAACGGAACAACATTCTTGCAGTGATCCTGTGCCTGGTTGCTGGCGTTCTTTTCGTTATCGGACAAAACTGGCTTGGGACACTGAACCTCGTGCTCGCCGGCGTGATCGCAAGCCGATCTCCGCACGAAGTCCGTCGCTGGGTGAAGAAAGGACACGTGCAAGATGAAAATCGGCACAAGACTCGCGACAATGATCGGAAATCTTGAGAGAAATTGCGTGCGGGCAATCTTCGACCGAGATCCGGTGAAATACTACCTCTTTCGCGTGAATGGAGAAAACTATACCTGTGAGTGCATAGACTCGGCTTTTTCTCCAGAGTCACTCAAACTCCCAGAATCCGGCGGCATCTATATCATCATCCCGCCCGAGCGAATTCGCTAGACCTCCCCAGATTTCCTCGGGAGGTTTTTCTTTACTCTGAGCCAATTACTTGAAGAAGCCAAGCGAGCCTGTTACACTACCAAAATATGACATAAATTTGCCTCAAACTGTCGATACTATTCAATCCTTATCTATCTTTATGACACATCCGCGACTTGTTGACCTTGATCCCAGCATCTATGCCGCCATCAAGGGCGAACGTGAACGTCAGGAATCTGGCTTGGAGATGATCCCGTCGGAAAATTTTGTTTCTACTGCTGTGCTCGAAGCGCTGGGGTCGGTACTGACCAACAAATACGCCGAAGGGTACCCAGGCAAACGCTACTATGGTGGCTGCGATTATATCGATGTGGTGGAACAACTGGCGATCGATCGCGCCAAACAGCTCTTTGGCGCCGAACATGTCAATGTCCAGCCATTGTCGGGCGCGCCAGCCAATATGGCGGCCTATCTTGCTGTGCTCGAACCAGGCGACACGATCCTCGGCATGGATCTGTCTCATGGCGGGCACCTCACTCATGGTCACCCTGTTACAGCCATGGCCAAAATCTTCAATTTTATACGATATAAAACTACACCAGACGGTCGCATTGACCTCGACAATCTGGAAGCCATGGCCCGCGAGCACAAACCCAAGCTTATTTTGGTGGGGTACAGCGCTTACTCGCGAGAAATTGATTATGTCAATATCAAAAAAATTGCCGACGGCGTGGGCGCCATTACCATGGCTGATATCGCGCACATTGCCGGGCTCATCGCTGGTGGCGAGATGAACAACCCTGTTCCTCTTTTTGATATTGTCACTACAACCACACACAAAACTCTACGCGGTCCGCGCGGTGGCATGATTATGTGCAAAGAAAAATTTGCCAAAGCGATCGACAAATCAGTCTTCCCAGGACTCCAGGGCGGTCCGCACGAAAATAATATTGCGGGAAAAGCTGTGGCCTTTGGCGAAGCGCTGCAGCCAGAATTCAAACAGTATGCCAAGCAAATCAAGGCCAATGCCAAGGTACTGGAACGGAAATTTCTCTCGCACGATTACCGCATCATGTTTGGCGGCACCGACAATCATCTGCTGCTTATCGATGTCACGGCCAAGGGTCTAGGCGGCAAAGACGCGCAGCACGCGCTCGACCTGGCAGGCATTACCGTCAACAAAAACATGATTCCCGACGATCCTCGATCGCCAATGGATCCATCGGGTATTCGCTTGGGTACCCCAGCACTGACCACCCGCGGCATGACAGAAGCGCAGATGGAGCAGATCGCAGATCTGATTCACCAAGTCCTGACCCACGCCACCGATGACCACGTCTTGGCCGAAGTGCGATTGCAGGTTGCGAATCTGGCCAAACAGTTTCCGCTCTATCCTGAACTGGCATAACAAGGTGGCGCTATGGAATACCTTAGTCATTCCGAACAAGAAACGCAGGAAATCGGGAAAAAAATTTCCGCCACGCTGCACGGCGGCGATATTGTGGCGCTTTCTGGAGATCTGGGCGCTGGCAAAACGACGCTCGTCAAAGGAATTGCGGCTGGGCTTGGCATTGAACACGAAATGACCAGTCCCACGTTTACGCTCATGAACGTCTATGACGTTAAAAGTAAAAAGGCAAAAGTAAAAAGTTTGGTGCATATTGACACCTACCGTTTGAAAGATGAGAAAGAGCTAGTAGATATCGGCGTCGAGGATTATCTTGGCGCCCCAGATACCGTCTGCATCATCGAATGGCCAGAAAAAATTTCTGAACTTCTAAAAAATAAAAAAGTGATCAAGGCAACACTTGATCATATGACACAACAAAAACGGAAGATAACCGTGTAATAAAAAACTCTTGCCCCATTGCAAGAGTAGATACCTTACGAAACAGTGCAGACACGTTGACAAACCGCTAGAATTTGTTTTGCACAGAGATCTTCGTTTTCTCCAAGCGGCTGGATGGAATAAGGCCCCAAACGTACTCGCCACGAGCCAACATCACCGTTGGTAAACCAAACGATAATCCCCTTATCTGTTCCTATTAACGTACAGTCGATAAGTTCCAGCACATTGCCGGGCACGTCTTGTCGCATATACACGATACCAACATGAGTGTTGGCAAGACGTTTCGCTATTTTGATTCTCAATGCACCGCGCCCCATCCTAGGCAAAAAATGTTGCACCTCTACCCAGAGCGTTTCTTGTTGTACGGCTTTCCAAACCGTTTCACAGGTTGAATCTACAGACTTCTTGTGACGAAAAAATTTTCCTACAAAGCTTCCAAGTGTCTGAAAGATTTTCACCAGCCCCTCCTTTTCTTCAGAGTTTAGCAAAAAAATTGGGTTCAGTCAATTATGACGGCTCATGTTTGGAAAAATAGTCTCTTCCTTTCAATTCAGGCGGCAAGTAATCCTGATCCACTGGCTCGTCATAGGAAGGATTATATTTATATCCCTTACCATACCCGATTTCCTTCATAAACTTCGTCGGCGCATTGCGGATATGCAATGGCACTCCCAAATGCGATGTGTTTCGCGCGTCGACTGCCGCTTTGCCATAAGCCGTATATAGGAGATTTGATTTTTTTGCTTTGGCACAATAGACCACGGCCTGGGCCAGGTGCACCGTGCACTCTGGCATGCCAATCCAATGACAAGCGTGGTACGCGGCTACCGCCTGCACCAGCGCTTCGCTATTGGCCATGCCGATATCTTCGCTCGCGAATCGAACAACACGGCGGGCAATGTAGAGCGGATCGGCGCCACCCTCGAGCATGCGCGCCAGCCAATAGAGTGCCGCATTGGCATCGGATCCACGCATCGATTTGTGGAGCGCCGAAATCACGTTGTAAAATTCTTCTCCTTGCTTATCAAAAACCAGATGGGTTTTTTGCAAAGCCTCTTTTATATCCTTCTTTCCAATGGTGATGGACTTCCCTCGTTTACTTTTTGTAGCCAGTTCCAGTGCATTAAGGGCCACTCGCGCATCACCTCCAGATAATTCTGCCAACAATGCGATGGCTTCTTTTTCCAGCTTTATTTTTATCATCCCCAATCCCCGCTCTTTATCGACCAAGGCTCGGGCAATAATTTTTTCAATATCTTCACTCGACAGTGATTTCAAAATAAATACGCGAGAACGCGAGAGTAACGCGCCAATAATTTCAAATGACGGATTTTCGGTGGTTGCGCCAATCAGGGTCACAATCCCCTTTTCCACATACGGGAGCAACGCATCTTGTTGGGCTTTGTTCCAACGATGAATTTCGTCGATAAAAAGAATCGTGCGTTCATTTTTTTCTTTCAAAAGTATTTCCGCTTCTTCAACCAATCGAGTCAATTCGGCTTTTCCACTTTTTACTGCCGATAGCGCCACAAATCTCGCCTTCGTCTCATGGGCAATAATTTCGGCCAACGTCGTCTTGCCCACCCCAGGCGGACCCCAAAAAATCAGCGATGGCAAGGCATCGCTTTCAATAAGCTTGCGCAGCAATTTTCCTGAACCAACAATTTCTTCTTGCCCAACAAAATCATCAAAGCTGGTGGGGCGCAGACGATCGGCCAAGGGTTGGTATGTAAAAACTTTCATAGGGGTACACGGTACTGTACCCAATTTTTTGCAGGGTGTCTAGGGATGAATCACCGTGCCATGAAATTCTTCGCCCGAGAGTACATGGTCTACCTGATCAAGCTCTGTGCCTTTGAGAATCGATACCGTGAGCCGCAGTTGTTCGGCCAATTTGCTCGCCACCGGATCAAATGGCGCGCTCTTGCCCGGCTCCCAGACATCGCCCACGATCTCTTTGCGGAATCGCGCCCAATCGATCGACGCAATCGCCTGAGCATCGGGGTGGAGCGCCGGATCCTTGTCGTAGACCTGTTCAATATTTGATAGGTTGATCACTGTCTTTGCTTTGTATCGCTTGGCAAAAAGAACGGCGTCGGTATCGGTAGAGCAACCAGGCTGCCAGCCCGCGGCAATAATCAGCGGAGCGCGAGTGCGAATTTTTTTGGTGGGATTTGTGACCACTTCTTCGTAACTACATTCTTGAAAAAGTTTCTGCATAAATTTGGCATTGAATACGGTCGCGCCAATCCCAATCCAATCGAGATCCACTTGCTCGATCGGCACAACACTTTTCGCTGCCTGCTGATACATGCGCGCGGTCGCTCCGCCGCCGATGATGAGCACGGCCTGCATCCCTGCTTCGACATGCTTCAGGATAAGCGCTCGAAACTTCTTGAGAAATTCGATATCAAATCCTGTCTTTGGAATAACAATCGATCCTCCCACAGAAATAATTTTCCGCTCTTGACTGTGATGCATATTTGCACAAAAAATACCCCGCCGAGGGCGAGGGGTGGTGTGAAATAATCACTGGTGATGGCCACGAATATACGTGGTATTGTTGGTATCACGTCGTTTCAAATTTGGCGGCGGGGTTCGCTTGATTCGCTCTGGTCGGCTGGCGCGCCAACCACTGGGCGTTCGATAGCCCGTCTTGCCTTTTTGCGCGCGATTGGATGAATAGTTTTTCATAATTTAATGTTTAACAGCCGATCGCCGACGATGAAAGTGCTCCGATGTAACAGTATATTTTCGTTCCCGTTCGTTCTCGAGAAGAAACAAGACAGCACATCCAAATAACAGCATAGCACCAACCAGGATAAATGTCATGGAAAAACCAAAATTCTGAGCAATGGCCGCGCCGACCGTTGCCGTGATACCAACTCCAATTCCTACCAATGTCGAGTAGAGACTCCATTCGAAACTTTCGTGATGACGATCCATATGCGCAGTCCACAGACCGAGCCACGTCGGATAAGCCAGTCCGCTTGCAATCCCATGCACCACCTGAATCCAATAAATCATCCAAATCGAATTGGCAGTGAGATACAGAAATGGAATCGCAGTGGTGAGAATGGTGCCAACCAAGAGCCACTTGAGCTTGTTGTCATGCGTATCCACATATCGGGAAAACGGCAGCTGGACCAAACTTTTTACCACAAAAAAAATTGTGCTGGCAAGCCCGGCTGCAATGATGGTGCCTCCGGCAATATGGTCTTTGATAAAAATGGCAAGGATCGGATCCACCAGGCCAAAGCCGGTAAAGATGAAGACATCAGAAACCATGAGGCCGACGATGGTGCGATTCATAGGCTAGAGCACAAGAATTGCGCCGGTAGCATAACTCACGAGACTCAAGAGAAGCGCGCCCCAAAATGCTGGCCAAAAACCAGAAACTTCAAATCCCTTGACCACCGTGGCCACCAGCCAAAATAACAGGCCATTGATCACGAGCGTAAAGAGGCCAAGAGTGAGGATGTTGACCGGAAGCGTGAGAAGAATAAGCACTGGCCGAAGAATCGCATTGACAAGCCCAAGGACCAAAGCCGCAGCCAAGGCAGCATACCAGCCAGAAACTCGTATTCCAGGAATAAAATACGCGAGCAAGAGCAATGTTCCTGCACTGATAACCCAATGGATGAGGAGACGCATACATGTGAAAGAGAAGAATAACGCTATGGCAGTAGTATACACTTTTTTCTGATCACGAGCAATTCATCTTTGACCAATTGCTGGATAATCGCTGCCAAACGGTCCAAAGAAAGTTCAGGGAACTTTTTCTTTACCACGGCCAATCGAACAGAATTTTCATGTCGAAGCATATCCAAAATTCGTCCACGAAAATAACGATTGGTTTCGCGAAATGGGATAGTCTTTTTGATTTCTTGTTTTCTTGTTTTTTTGCGAAGAATGTTTGGGTACGCTTTGCATTGTTTTTTAATCGGGCAAATTTCACACAAGGGCTGCTTACTCAAACAAATCAATGATCCGAAGTCCATGAGCGCCTGATTGAAATCGTATGCATTTTTTATCGGTACTATTTTTTCTGCGGCCGCAAGCAACTGCTTGTCGTCTTTCTTCCTCAGGCCAAAAAAGACCCGTTGATAGAATCGCCGATGATTGGTGTCGATCACTGGCACTGGTTCGCAAAATGCAAATGACAGAATTGCTCGCGCGGTGTAATCCCCCACCCCTGGCAATTGCTTGAGCAATTCCAAATCCCGAGGAAATTTTCCTTGATATTTTTCTATCACTGCCTGCGCAGTTTTCTGCAAAAATAATGCCCGGCGATTATACCCCAGCCCCGCCCAAGCCCGAATCACCTCGGCAGTCTTGGCTTCGGCCAATTTTTTCACAGTCGGAAATTGTTTGAGAAATGCCCGATACTTTGGGACCACGCGATCCACCTGGGTCTGCTGCAGCATCACTTCGCTGACCAGAATGAGGTAAGGATCATGCGTGCGACGCCAAGGCAAAACACGTCTATTTCGGCTGTACCAAGCTAAAATTTTCTGTGGTATGGATTTGGTCATATACGAAATCAATCTCCACCTCTTGACAAAATTCGCAAAGGAGTGTACAGTATGCCCACAATCTTCAGCAAAGAAAGGAGGGGGGCAGGGTTGCTCTATTGGCAACTGAAGGCAACCACAGCACCGGCTCAGGGCGCCGGTAAGCTGTGCATCACGGCGATTCTGATCAGCGGATGCGCAAACCGACGGAGGTGAGCGCATCCAGGACCCCGGAGAAGACAGCATTCTCCGGGGATTTTTATTTTAAAAATTTACTTGGCACGAACCGTCGCATGCGTTTCATCGAGCATGGCTGTGATGTCGCCCTGTTCATCAGTGCGAAACACCTCTGCCCCCACCCGCTCCAATTTCTTAATCACGCGCAGCGATGGCAACCCATAGGTATTCCCCTTGCCGACCGAGATCGTGGCATAGGTTGGTTGTACTGCCTGCAAAAACGCGTCGCCCGATGCAGTGGCGCTGCCATGATGGCCAACTTTCAAAATATCAGCGCGAAAATCCGCTGGACCATATTTCTGGAGAAGATAATTCTCGCGAAATTGCTCCATATCGCCAGTAAACAGCACACGCTCTTTGCCATAGGCAAGCGTAAAAACCAGCGAACTATTATTGACATCATGTCCGCTGTCGCCACTCTGAAAAGCAATTTTGTCCTGACTCACCGAATGATCGGGGTACAAAAATTTGATGGTCGTGCTCGCCACAGTCCAGGTTTGCCGATGATTGATCTCTTGATAGAGAGCGCCTTCTTTTTGAACCAAATCCCAAAAATATTTCCAGGCCGCATCGTTTGGACTTTGCAGCCCCGTGTAGACAATGTGTCTCACGGTAAATTGTTTGAGTACGTCAATGCATCCGGCATAGTGATCGGCATGCGGATGCGTGACCAAAAGATAATCAATCGTGTTATCCCCTTCTTTCATTACACGTCCAAGCGCCTGGAGAATCCCAGCATCTTTGGAACAGTCGACCAGCATATCTTCGCCATCGGGAAACTGGATATAGCTGGCATCGCCCTGACCGATATCAAGAAAATGAATCACGACCGGATGCACAAAACCAGCCTGCGGAGCAAACTGTTCCACCAAGCGATGTTCCAATGGCCGGCCGTTTTTTATTTCCAGATACCCCAAGGCCGAGAGATCGAGCGCGAGGAGAATGGAGAAAATCAAAAACCATTTTTTCATACTGCAAACGTGCGCTTCTTCTTATACCACCACGAGACAAAAATGCCAAGCCCCAGGTACAAGAGAATGAGTAGCCACCACGGTAGAAAAAATTGAAGTGCGGCCAGCGGACTCTGCGCAAAAAATCGCACCACTGCGACCACATACGCCATACCGACCCAGCCAAACCAGGCGAGTAATTGTCCAAGCGGGATCGACACGAGCCCACACACCACTGCGAGAAAACCAACAAACATGAGGAGTGGAATACTCCAAAGGATAAGTGGATTGACAATCAGCGCCACGAGCGACAGCTGGCCAAACTGATACAGTGATAGGGGGAGGGTTGAGATAATGGCCGCCGATGTTGTTGCGACTGTTTCGCGCAGCGCCAACGTTTCAGGTAGAAAATCTAGACGAGACATGATGATGGGTGACAGATATATAATCCCCAACGTCGACAGCATCGACAGCTGGAACCCAACATCCCAGCAGAGCACAAACGGATTGAGGATCGTCATTATCGCCGTGGTCACTACCATCACGCTGCCGATGCCCGACAGCCGTCCCCACTGACGAGCCAACAGCACCAAACTGGCCATGATCGCCGCGCGCACCGCCGAGCCAGAAGCGCCAGTAAAGAGCGTAAAAGCAAAAATGCCAAACAATATGCCATAAAATGCTTTCTGCCGCGGAATAAGAAAATAAGACGCCAGAGCAAGCAATGTGGCTGCAATAATCGAGATATTACTCCCTGAGACAGCGATAATGTGCGTGACGCCAGCGCGCTGAAATAACACATCAAGATCTCCCAATCCGCCATGATAGCCATACAAAATTCCAGCCATAAATCCCGCATACGGTTCGTGCCAAAGCGCGCCAATCGTGTCACTCACCCATCGCTTGAAATCAAGCAGTTTGCCGACGATCGGATTGCCAGCCGAACCAATTTTTTTCACATCTTTTGGCAAGCAAAGAGTAAACACGCCCAGTGTCGAGAGATAGCGATCATAGCGAAATACTTTGCCACTCCCCGAGTCCACGATCGGCTGCGGCGCCTGCAGATCACAGACCAGTCGCAAGCGATCGCCATAGAGAAATGCTGGATAACGCGGCAATTTGAGGTATACCTTGCCATTGACGTGCTCATCGTCGACTGCGACAATATAGCGCACGCCATCGCTCCGTACATCCGGCTCGGCCGAGATGATGCCTATGATGGTTCGTGTTTGTCCAACGAGGCGTGAGACATTATGAGAAGAAATCGGAAAAGCAATTGCATAACGAAATGCGCCCAGGAGAAAACAACAGCAGAGAAAGACGAAAAATCGAGCGACAGGTTGCTTCCAACACAAAAAAAGAAATGATCCGATGAAGAAAAATCCTAGGTAATACCACACCAGATCAAATTGTTTGTCGATGATGGATACGGCCACGACGCCCAAGAGAAAAGAAAAACAAAATGCCAGGAGCGTTTTGCTTTTTGAATTGACAATCGACAGGACTATCCTGTCGAAGGTCATACGACAATGGAAATCAATTTGCCTTTCACGTAGATGATCTTCTTGGGCGTTTTTCCTTCCAGCCATTTGACCACATTGCTCTCGACCAGCGCTTTTTCTTTCACAGATTCTTCTCTCTCATCCGGAGCAACCTCAAGTGTAGCGCGCAATTTGCCATTCACCTGCACCGCCAAGGTCACTTTTTCTTCGCGGACGAGGGATGCGTCGTATGCCGGCCATGGTGCAAAAGCAATACTTTTTTTATTTCCCAAATCGCTCCACAATTCCTCGGCAATGTGCGGCGCAAATGGCGACAAAAGTTTTACCAATGCCAGATACGTAGATGCTGAAAGTGTTTCTTCTTTGGCCATGTCATTGGATAATTCCATAAGCTTGGCGATGGCGGTATTGAATCGCATAGCCTCGATATCTTCACTGACTTTTTTTATCGTCTGTTGTACAACAGAAATCAAAGTGGTACTATCGTTCACGTCTTTTCCAACTTTCTCTTGCAGCTTCCACACGCGCTCCAAAAATCGTCGCACACCAACCAAGCCATTGGTATCCCATTCTACCGCCTGGTCAAATGGCCCCATAAATAAAATATAGGTACGCAGAGTGTCGGCGCCATATTCGGCCACGATCTCGTCGGGGTTCACCACATTGCCTTTGCTTTTACTCATCTTTTCTCCCCCTTTTGCCAAAATCAAACCATGGCTTGTACGTTTGGCATATGGTTCGAGGGTAGGAACAACTCCGATGTCGTACAAAAATTGATTCCAAAAACGAGAATACAACAAGTGCAGCACGGTGTGCTCCATACCACCATTGTACCAGTCAACAGGCATCCAATATTTCAATAAATCTTGATTCCAATACTTTTGACTTTTGACTTTTGACTTTTGACCTGCGAGCGCATACGCGAGGAAATACCAGCTGGACCCAGCCCAATTTGGCATGGTATCGGTCTCGCGCTTAGCAGGGCCGCCACACTGTGGGCAGGTAGTATTCACCCATTTTTCCATTGCGGCCAATGGCGACTCGCCAGTGTCGGTTGGTTGATATTTTTCTACCTTAGGAAGTTTGAGTGGCAAATCTTTTTCTGGAAGTGGAATCCAACCAGCGCACTTTTCGCAATATACGAGTGGAATGGGCTCGCCCCAATACCGCTGACGCGAAAATACCCAATCACGAAGTTTGTACCGCACCACTCGTTTTCCATAGTCTTCAAAACCAGCTGGCTCGTACGTTTCAACAATCAGCAGATGATATTTTTCGGCGAACGCTTTGTCACGCTCGTCGTGGGCTGGCACTGCCATAATAGCGCCAGTACCAACATCGCCCAGCACATAATTGGTAATCCAGACGGGAATTTCTTGTTTGTTCGCCGGATTCACCGCGACAATACCAGCATCAATGCCGGTTTTTTCTTGTTCTTCGCGTCCAGCAGCCATGCGTTCTTTGAGTGTGTCCTCAATATATTTTTTCACCTCACTACTGGCAGCCCAACCCACATCGAGCCACTTTTTTGCCAGCTCTGCCGATATCGCCAGAAACGTGACGCCAAAAATTGTATCCGGGCGTGTGGTAAATACAGTCACGTTGTGTTTGTCGTCGGCTTGTCCTGGAACAAAACGCAATGAAAAAGTAATTTCTGCACCCTCGCTTCGGCCAATCCAATTCTCTTGCTGCGTTTTGGTCTGCGGAATGTAATCTACTTCTTTCAATCCTTCGAGAAGTTTGTCGGCGTATTTGGTAATCGCCAGCATCCATTGTTCCTTTTCTCGCTTTTCGACCAGCGTACCACAGCGTTCGCAACGTCCATCAACCACTTCTTCATTGGCCAGACCGATTTTATCTTTTGGGCACCAATTGATCGCCTGCTTTTTCTTGTAGGCCAAGCCATGTTTGAAAAATTGCAAAAATATCCACTGCGTCCACTGGTAATACGCTGGATCGGTAGTATTGATCTCGCGCGACCAGTCAAAACTAAAGCCCAGCGATTTGAGCTGACGAGTAAACGTGGCAATATTTTCGGCCGTTACTTCTTCGGGCGGGCGGCCAGTCTTGATGGCAAAATTTTCGGTGGGGAGTCCAAAGGCATCCCAGCCAATCGGGAACAAAACATTCTGTCCTTCCATGCGGCGCTTGCGAGCGATCACATCCATGGCCGTGTACGATCGCGGGTGGCCCACATGGAGACCTGCGCCCGATGGATATGGAAACTCAATCAGACCATAAAATTTGGTCTTATCGGGATCTTCAGATACTTCAAAAGTTTTCTTTTTATCCCAATATTTCTGCCACTTCTGTTCAATCTCTTTTGGGTCGTATTTTTGCATAAAAATAAGCCGATGAGCTAGGTCTAGAGTACCGAAAAAAGTGAAAAAAGGCAAGAAAAAACCCGCCGAAGCGGGTCTTTGTCAAAAGGATCATTTTAGCCTGCGTGCTTGTCGATAAACTCTTTTAGTCATCAACCTCATAGAATGAACAATAATTGACGCCTGGTTTCTCGGCTATATTAAACTTATCTTCCTCACAACAAGTTATTATAGACCCAAAAGGTTTACATTGGTAAAAAGGCTCACCATTCACAACTGACCGCACCCGTATTTCTAGATACTCAAGATTTCCTGTTTCATGCTTTAATGTATCAAATTCCCGTGTGTACTTAGTCAGTATTTCTTCAATATTCGCTGGTCTTGCTTTAAAATGAAAAAATACTATCCCATAACACCCTTTAGTATAACATTCATTACTTCTAACTTCAGAAACCTCTGAACTGAGTAGCCCAGGAATTTCCAAATTTATTTTAGACAGCCGATTTTGTAGTGTTTTGTAAAAAGTTTGAACATTCTGTAGTGCGGCTTCATTTTTTTTATCATTTTTATATATTGCTTCTTGATACAGAGATTGCGACCAAATATTATAACCCATATAGCTTAGAACAATAGTGCCCAAGACTAGCAATATTTGTGCAACTATTCGTAGATGTCGCCATTTATATGACTTTGGCACTATAAGATTAAATACCGTTAAAGCAGTGACAACTATCCCAACAAATAAAGTACCAAAGACTATAGCAAAAAAACCATAAGCAAGGATGATTTCCATCATAAAGATTACAGTATAAATTCTTTTGATTTTTCCACATCATTCCACCATCAACTACCAGTATAACAAAAACCCCACCTTTGGGGAACGGTGGGGTTCTTTTATTTTATTTATCCAGCGTGCTTGTCGATGAATTCCTTGATCTTTGGCTTGGATACGCCGCCAACCAGCTTGTCCACGACCTGGCCGCCCTTGAAGACGAGAAATGTCGGGATGCTGAGCACTTGATATTTGGCAGCGGTGGCTTGATTGTCGTCCACATTGAGCTTGGCGATGCGGACATGGCCCTGCCCATTGTAGAGGCCCGCCATTTCTTCGACGATCGGACCCATCATTTGGCACGGACCGCACCACGGCGCCCAAAAATCAACAAACACAGGGACAGATGATTTGAGAACTTCGGCATCAAAGTTGGCGTCGGATACGTGGAGATCGGACATACGGTTACGATGAAAGAATAAAGGGAGACGTTGTGGGTCTATACCGTAGTTTACTGCTTGGAAACGACGCTGACAAGATCGGTCGTATTCACTATATTGGAGGCTGCATTGCTGATGGTATAATTCTGGATCATAATTGTTGCCTTTCCGCTGGTCGAGCCAAGCAGTGTGCTGGCTGTTTGAGGATCGCGGAAGTAAAATATGGCGCTCGATGCTCTGCCTGCCAAGATCGGCAATTTTGCCAACTCTTTGAGATCTGTGATGCTAAAAAACGGGATATTTACTCCACTCGGATTCTGCGCGCCTGGATCATACACACCAGAAATGGTTGCTTGTCCAGAAAATGTCGCCGACATATTATCTGGCGATAAGGTTCCACCTGCAGAAAATCGCTGTACGGATTTCAATTGAAATTGTCCAAACCGATCACCCACTTTACTGGTCGAAAGACTAAAGATATTTGACGATGTGCCCGCAACTGTAGGGGCAGGTGCAGAAGAGCCCGCTTGCGGAGGAAAAGATATTGACTGACATCCTGCACCCGCAAATATGAGTGCGCACCCGAATATTCCCAAAAGTTTGGAAACCTTCATAAAAAAATAATAAAGAGTACTTTATTATGATACACCAAAAAAGAATGGCATTCAACAACTCTTTACTTGAAGGTGATTTTTCGGGTCTTGAGCTCTTCGGTATAGATCTGGAGGATGTCCCCTTCTTCGATCTTCACCTTGCCATCGAACTGCAATCCGCATTCGGAACCACTCGAAACTTCTTTCACTTCCTGCTTGCCAGACTTGCAATGAGAAATTTTGCCGGTGCCGATAATTTCGCCGCCGCGCTTCACTCGGGCCAGCGTATCTTTGGCCACTTTTCCTTCTTCTACGCGGCCGCCCACAATCATACTGCTTTTGTCGGTGCGAAAAATCGCCAGCACTTTGAAGACGCCGACTTCTTTTACCAATTTTTCCTGTTCGAGCATTTTTTCAAGTTCTGTCTTGACCCAATTGATCAAATCGTAAATCACTTCGTAGCGCAAAAAGGTAATATCTTTCTCTCGCAAGATTTCTTCGGCAGCATCCGAGACATTGACATGAAATCCGATCAAGGTGCCTTCGCCCGCTTCGGCTTTCTTCACATCGTCGTCGGTAATATTGCCCAAGCCCTTGCCAATAATGCGCACGCCGACTTCGTCATGCTGGATTTTTTCCAGCGATCCGATGATGGCTTCCAGAGATCCCAGCACATCGGCCTTGATCACCAGATTCAGCGTTTTCTTGATCGCCGCTTCCTCGCCGCTTTCGCGCTCTTCGCGAGATTTGACTGCGCGTTCGGCGCCAGTCTGGCGGGTGCGCTTTTCTTTGACATTGATTTTTTCGGCTGAATCCGCGCGACTGACGTCCAAAATATCACCCACTTCTGGGGCAACTTTGAAGCCAATAATTTGTACCGGAACAGCAGGACCAGCTTCACTGATCTGTACTCCATTGCAATCATGCATTGCCCGAACCTTGCCATAGATTTCGCCATGGACCACCAGCGGATCATTTTTCTTGAGTGTCCCCGATTGCACCAGCACGGTGGCAACTGGCCCTGTATGTTTGTCGACATGGGATTCGATAATCGTGCCCACAGCTGGGATTGCGGGGTCAGCCTGGATGTTGGCGCTGTTCACATCGGCCACAAGGAGGAGCACATCGAGCAACTTGTCGATATTGAGTTTGCTCTTGGCAGAGATCTCGACCATTGGCGCGTCGCCACCCCACTCTTCGGTAATAATGCCACGATCCGAGAGCTCGCGCTTCACGCGATCGAGATCAGCCCCTGGTTTGTCAATTTTGTTGATCGCCACCACCAGCGGCAATTTGGCTGCGCGAATAATCTGGATCACTTCTTCGGTCTGCGGCTTCACGCCATCGTCGGCAGCCACGACCAAAATCGCCATGTCGGCCACCTTGGCGCCACGACTGCGCATCACAGTAAAGGCTTCGTGGCCAGGAGTATCGATAAAGGTCAGTAAGCGTTCGGATTTGGTCTTGGGATCTTTCCACACCGTCTGATAGGCGCCGATATGCTGGGTGATGCCGCCCGATTCGCCCGAGACAATATTGGTTTTGCGGATCGTATCGAGAAGGGTGGTCTTGCCGTGATCCACATGACCCATGACCACGATCACTGGCGCGCGCGACTGCATGTCCTTGCCCTTGGCCAGAGCGGATTCCAGCGTCTGCGAGCGATGTTCTTCTTTTTTCTCGCCTTCAGCATTGCCAACTTCACGCGTTGGAGTAAATCCAAACTCCTCGGCCATAATCGCAGCCGTGTCGTAGTCAATATTCTGATTCTGGTTGGCCAAAATGCCATTCTTCATGAGATCGGTAATCACTTGGGTCACCGGAATCCCTAGACGCTCGGCAAAATGGCGGACGGTAATAAGCCCAGGCAACACGACAGTCAAACCGGTTTGCTTGCGAAGCTCTTTTTCTTTCTGCTTGGCTTCATCAAGGGCTTTGCGGCGTTTTTCGTCAAGATCACGCTTGATAAATTTCCAGCGCCGAACCACCTGCTCGGCCACGCGATCATCAATCTTCACGGCGCGCGCGCCTACATCAAAACCATACTGTGGGAGAATTTCCATCAGTTCCTTGGGGTTGGTACGAAGTTGTCGAGCCAGTTCCGATACGTTCATAACGAGATTATTCTTTTATATGACTACCACGCACTTTATTTTCTGCCAATTCATCAAAAGAAGACCGAAAGGTATTGAAATGCACTCCAATTTCTGGCAAGGGAGCACCGATTTTTGGCACATTCTCAAATTGTGGTTTTTGTAGCAGAAGATTAAATTGTATTGTTTCGGTTTTATTCAAAGGACCTATTTTGCTTTTCTCACTAAATTCTTTGATTCGTATTGTCCACTGTTCCATGAGCATCATCGCTCGGGCTACGTGTGATCGAAATAGTGTATCAAGGGCAATCACTCCTTCTTTTTGCCCTAACAATAAAGAAATCCTATCCAAAAATTTTCCAGCTACCCCAATGGCTTTCTTAAGCTCATCCTCTCTCTCGGGTGGCACTACCATAACCGTTTCAGCCAGAAGTACTTTTATCGTATCCATCCGTGTCTGTATTTCTTGGATATAACCAGATGCTTCGACCCGGAGCTCTTGAATGGCGCTTGCTACTTCCGGAAGTATTTCTGGCACTTCGTCCTCTTGATCTGGCGAAGGGAAAGAAAAAACCTCGGGCTTTTGGTCCAGCACTTCTTCTTGCGGCTGATGGCCTGTTTCACCTTCGATACCCATACAATTTATGTGGCTCGTATTATAGTATACAAAGAGAAAAAAGTCAATAAAAAACACCCCCGAGAGGGGGATGCTTTATCTTTTACTTAGGCAGTCCGCGGGCGCAGTTTTGCAATCTGCCGATCATGTTCATCGACACGCTTTTCCAGCCGCGTGGTACGATGAGCACCAAGCGTATTTTCTTCATCAATCTTTTTTATGACACGAACGACTTCATCAAGCTTTTTTTGAATTCCACCAATATCTTCTTTAGTCACCATGTTTTCTATAATCCGATCAAGGTGGCAAGTCATACGGTCCAAAATCTCTTGGACTCTTTTTGTAGTTTTATTCATAAGAGAAACCAGCGTTCTTTTCACTTTTTCCTTTTTACTTTTTACTTATACTTACTTGCCAAACTTGGCTTGGTAGAGTTCAATCGATTTCTTGACCGCAGCCAGCGCGGCATCGCGACCTTCAAATCCAGTCACTTCCACCTTCTTGTTCTGCAGTTGTTTGTAGGTCTCGAAGAAGTGCTTGATCGTCTTCAGCTGATGCTGATTCACGTCGGCCAAATCTTTGACCTCGGCAAAGCGCGGATCATCCACCGGCACAACAATCACTTTGTCGTCCCCTTCTCCGCTGTCCACCATCTTCATGAGGCCCACTGGTCGCACCGCCACCAGAATCGCCGGAGCCAATGGTTCGGTGGTAAGCACCATCACGTCGAGCGCATCGCCATCTTCCCACAAGGTCTGTGGCGCAAAGCCATAATCCACCGGATATACCTGGGCAGTATAGAGCACGCGATCGAGGGCGATCAAACCTGTTTCTTTGTCGATTTCGTACTTATTGGCCGATCCGCGCGGGATCTCGATAATCGTATTGAATTCTTCGGGAACATGTTTGCCAAGGGTAACATCGTGCCAGAGGTTCATATGTGAAGGGATTAGGTATTAGGTTTTAGGTATGTTGTATAGTGTGATACTTTTGTCAAAAAATTGCAAGAAAAAAGAACGTACGGTGTACGTTCAAAACAGTCTATCTCAACGAAACGGCCAATGCCCCCAGGCGATCTCGGTCCACGATTCCTGATCATGATTGGTCAAAGGATCGCTTCCCATACGAGGAATACTTCCTTGTTTACGCTCTACCTCATAGCCCTGACCCCTCAACCGTGTATAGGCAATTTCTTCTGCCGCACGTTTTACTGCAAACTCAAATTCCTTTTTCGCAGTGAGTGCAGGATGAGCATCTCTTGAAAACCAGGTCACTCTACCAACAGAACACTTGCCACCAAGCTTGCCATCGGGTGTTGATTCCACCAGATTGATCTTTCGTTTGTACCCTCTATAGATCGACTTGGCCAATTGCTCGGCCGCCTCTTGCACCTTCTTTTTGCTGTATCTCGCCATGAGTCACCTCCACACAAAATTACCGCAGTATATGGCAAAAGTCAACTCTCACTCTTTCTTTGCCAGGATGATGTATCCCTGGCTCTCGACCCATCGACCAATCGTGAGCATCTCGACAAGTCCATAGAGCTCTACGGCAGCTGTGGAATATGGGTGGGTTTTCTTTTTGAGCCAAGTAAAAAACCGATTGAGAGTGCGTAGTAAAGGAAAATCCTTCGACAGGCTCAGTACGGAGTAAAATTCTTCGGGATGAAGAATGAATGCTGGCCAAAACACGCAGTACATCTGTTGAATAGCAAAACGAGATGAAGCAAATAATTCCTGGAGTTCTGTTTTTGAAAAAAGAGAAATATGAAACTGCGCATGCGGATCCACGTTGAGCCCGCGATCAAACAAATATTTTCTTATCCAAGCGTGCTGCCCCAATTTGGATTCGGCAAACATAGCCACTACTCCCCCGGGCTTCAGCACGCGTCGAAGTTCACCGAGCCAGGCCGGCACATCACGCACATGACCCAAGACGTCGGAAGAATAGACCGCATCGAATGATGCATCGGGAAAGGGAATGTGCAGCCCATCGTACCACGACACCTCGCAGGCCACTCCATACTCTCCAATTTTTCTTTTGGCAATATCGATCTGCAATGGCACGACATCAATCCCTACTACGTCCACTGCTGCTCCAAAAATTTTCTTGAGATCGATCACGCTCGCACCTGTGCCGCATCCCACATCCAGAATGCGAAAAGGCTCGTCTGTTCTTTTGTTCTTTTCGGCCCGAGCAATCGCGCGATAGAGCAAAAACTTTTTTGGATAAAACAAAAGCCGGAGCCAATCCTTTGGCCCAGCCTTTGGAGACGTGACCACCGGATCAGTATCCCAGATCTCTACTCCGCTGTCGGAGCGCACGCCCCAACCCAGAGTTTCTTTTTCTATAGCCATACAAGCAACAGTATACGCGAACCAAATCATCTTATCCACAGAGGCCAAAAACACTGTATCCTGACACAGAAAAGCCCGAGTTGACAAATCAGGAAGCCTCCGGTATACTTGGAGCGTAACTTATTACCCAAAACGACCAACGGAATTTTCGAGAAGTGACGGAATCTATGGCTACAGTTAGAGAAAAAATTGTCTTCTCTCTCGGCGATATCGCAATCGCTGATTTACTCATGCCCACACACAAACGCCGCATCTAATCACGGCGGTTTCGTCTTTTTCGAGAATGCATTCTGGTCGGATGCTAACTTTTGTTGTCTATGTTGCTCACGATTATTCTTACTGTCATCGGCTTGGCGCTTGGGATCTTGGGGGGATATTTTCTGCGCAAACAGATTGCCCAGGCCCGTGCCAATTCGGTAGAAGCCATTGCCGAGAAAAAATTGATCGAAGCGAAAAACAAAGAACAGGAGCTCCTGCTCCAGGCCAAGGAAAAAGCCATCAAAGTGATAGATGACGCCAAAAAAGAAGAAGAAGCTCGCCGCGTGGAACTGCGCCAGATTCAGGCCCGTCTGGAACAGCGCGAGACCATGTTTGACAAGAAATTGCTCGGTTTCGAAGATGAGAAGACTAAACTGGAAACAGAAAAAGAAGCTGTGAAAACCCTGCGTACCAAAATCGCCGAGATTCAGCAGGAAGCCATCAAGAAACTGCAGGAGGTGGCCAATCTTTCGCTCGAAGATGCCAAAGCAATCCTGCTGCGCAAAGTGGAAGATGAGTGCCAGCATGATCTGATGGCTCGCGTGATCAAATTTGACAATGATCATCACGAGGAGCTGGAAAGCCGCGCCCGCGAAATTGTTGTCGGCTCGATGCAGCGCACCGCTGCCAGCCATGCTGCCGAAACCACTTCGACCGTGATCAATCTGGCCAGCGATGATCTGAAAGGCCGCATCATCGGCAAGGAAGGCCGTAACATCAAGACGATTGAAAAATTGACGGGCTGCGAACTGATTATCGACGAGACCCCAGACATTTTGCTCGTATCTAGTTTCTCGCCGATCCGCCGCCGCGTCTGCCAGCTGGCGCTGGAAAAGCTGATCAAAGATGGCCGCATTCAACCGGCCAAGATCGAAGAATATGTAGAAGAAGCCAAGAAAGAATTGGCGATCGATATCAAAAAGGCTGGTGAAGAAGCCCTCCACAAGATGGGTATCATCGGCATGGATCCGAAGCTCGTCTCGATTGTTGGCCGTTTGAAATACCGCACCAGCTACGGACAAAATGTGCTCTTGCACTCGCTGGAAGTCGGAACACTGGCAGCGCTCATGGCCGAAGAAATCGGCGGCATTGACGTAGCCAAGGCTCGCCGCGCCGGATTCTTCCATGATATTGGCAAGTCGGTCGACCACGAGACCCAAGGGTCGCACACCCAGATCGGCCACACCATCCTCAAGAAATTTGGCGTGGACGACGATGTCGCCCAGGTTGCTCTGACCCACCACGACACCAACCCACCGCTTCTCCTGACCAAACTGGTGATGGCTGCCGATGCGATCTCGGCTTCTCGCGCTGGCGCTCGCCGCGATTCGTACGAACAGTATGTGGCTCGTCTGGAAGATCTGGAGAAAGCTGCCAAAGACTTCCCTGGCGTGGATAAAGTCTATGCTATTCAGGCTGGCCGCGAAGTCCGCGTGTTCGTGAATCCCAACAATCTCGATGATTACCAAGCCTTTAACCTGGCCAAGGATATTGCCCGCAAGATCGAAGGTGAATTGCAGTATCCCGGCGAGATCAAAGTGAATGTGATCCGCGAAACCCGCGCAATCGAATACGCCAGATAAACACTTCAAAAAAACCCGCCCACTCGGCGGGTTTTTTGGTCGTTAAAAAAAAGCCAAGGTGGTATTCCTTGGCATGAAAATATTTTTCACTTACCTTACTTCTTCTCATTCACCGCTTTGAGCTTCAAATGACTCGCGGCGAGCTCTCGACCAAACTCTGTGCCCTGTCGAATCTCGTCGATCACCTGATCAATAGTGTGCTCTTCTTCCTCCGTAGAAAAGAAAGGTGCTTTCCTTTCTTCTGCTGTCATCGTCTTCACATTCTCTTCGAGCTCGTCCGCGATTTCGTTGAGTTGCTGATCAGTCAGTCGGTTCTGATTCGTCATGGCGCTCTCCTTTTCGGTCGTCTGAAGTTTAGGACTCACTTCGCTGATACGTTGGACTTCAAATACTTGACCTTGACCACCAAACGCAAAACTAAAGTTGAATTTAGAACCACAATGACTACATTGCACGTTCATAGAGAACCCACCAGAAGGACCCTCCATCAACTCTCCTTGCTGACAATCAGGGCATCCTGATCCGACTCTTTCCTTAATCCAAGTATTGATATAAACAATCTCATCCCTCGTCAAATTCTCACCCCTTTTTGAAGAACGAAGAAAAATACTTTCAACTGTTGAAAGTTCTCCTTGACTGTTCTCAATTCCTGGCGACTCTGTTTGTTGCTTCTTCGTATCTGGAGTTTTCTGCTTTCTTGAAAGAAGCGAGGAGAAAAAACGCAACATGCTCATGACTGTCTCCTTTTGTTGTGAAGGACCATTCCTCCAGACCAATAGTACACTCCGGGTGACAAATCGTCAATGGAATGGTGCCTGCGTTCGGAAGTTTAGGAGTAGGACTGGGGATAACCTTTTTTGCTTGGTTGACGTGAAAAGCGAAATTTTATACACTAGAGAAGTACTTATCAAATCTTCTTTCTATGAACAAAGCGGAACTCGCCCAGGCCATTGCCGAACGTGTCGGCGCCAGCAAAAAAGAAGGCGAAGCCATGGTCGAAGCCTTTGCCGACATCGTTACAAGCACCCTCAAAGGTGGTGGTGAAGTGACCATCGCAGGCTTCGGCGCATTTAGCGCAAAGATGCGGGCCGGACGCGTGGGCGTTAACCCCCAGCGGCCAACGGAGAAAATCCAAATCCCAGCCGTGACTGTGCCGAAATTCAAGGCTGGCAAGGGACTCAAAGACGCGCTCAAGATGAAACCCATGTAAACAAAAAACAACCAAAAAACAGCCCATTGCGGGCTGTTTTTTTTAGGTGTTCACCCCGATAGTGGAAAGGCAGTCCCGACAAAGTCGGGACGTCGGAAACCGAAGGTGTCCGAGACCGGGGGTCGGGGTGAATACATGTGTCAGGGGTGGGAGTCGAACCCACGACCTGAGGGTTATGAATCCTCCGCTCTTACCAGACTGAGCTACCCTGACATGTACCGCCACGGGGAATCGAACCCCGATTTAATGGCTGAGAACCATTCGTCCTAACCATTAGACGATGACGGCATACCGCCCACTGTGCCGAGAGTATACCAAAAAAATACAGCGTTGTCAACGGCTGGGTGGCACATGGTAGTAATTCAAAATGAATTTGGCAATGTCGCTAAAGACTGGCGCCGCCGTAACCTCGGCAGAACTACGCTGCGGCTTTTCATACTTCACAATCATCACAAACTTGGGATCATCGGCCGGAGCAAATCCAATAAATGAATGATTGGTATCCTGAGTGTAGCCGCCGAGGCCAGAGATCTGAGCAGTGCCCGTCTTGCCAGCTACTGGGTATCCGGGCACCTGCGCTCGTCCGCCATACCCATGATCCACCACCTCAACGAGCATCCCGCCCAAGAGCGATGCTGCGCGATGCGAAATCACCTGACGGATTTCTTTTGGTCTGGTTTTGTCTACTCGGCCATCCGAATAGCGCACAGCATCCACAATGTAGGGACGCATCAGCATGCCCCCATTGGCAATCGCCGACACAGCCGTCACCATCTGCAGCGGAGTCACCGTAATCCCCTGTCCAAACGATGCTGTGGCCGTATAACAATCCACTGCATCGCCTTTATTTTTCGAAAGCGAATCAATGGTTCCAGCAGACTCGGTATCGAGTTCTAGGCCAGTTTTTACTCCAAAACCAAACTGGGTAAGGTAATCGCGAAATTTTTCTTTCCCCAATTTTTCGGAGACAAACACCATTCCGGTGTTGATGGAATTCTGTAGCACGCCAGTCATGGTCTGCCGCCCATAGGTTTTCCCTTCGGCATTGCGAATCGGCGTCTTGCAAAATTCGGTGCGCGATCCGGCGTCGACGAATGTCGTATCTGGCGTCACCACTCCATCGTTGAGGGCTGCGGCCATGCCAATCGTCTTGAAAATCGATCCTGGCTCGTAGGCGGTAAAGATTGCGCTGTTGTTGTATACCGCAGCCGAATCCACATGGCGATAATCATTGAGATCAAAATCTGGCAAAGAGCATAGCGCTCGAATAGCGCCAGTCTTGGGATCCATGATGATAAGTGCCGCACTGGTAGCGCCATATTCTTTCATCCCTGCCCGCAAACGTTCGCAGGCTTCATATTGGAGTGTTCGATCAATGGTCAAGAGGACATCCGCCCCATCTTCGGCAGGCTTCAGAGAAAGTCCAGCCAGAGGAATCCATCCCCCAGTCGCAGCTTTGGCGCCCTCCAGAAACCCTCCGCTTCCCGCCAACAGATCCTGCCAATATCCTTCGATACCATAGGCTCCATGCTCGCTTCCATCGCTTGCCTTGCCCAAAAAGCCAACCACCTGTGCCGCCAAATCTTTTTCTGGATAATACCGTTCCAGCCGGCGAACGAAGCCAAGTCCGGCGAGATTGAAGGATTTAAGGGTGTTTACCTGTTCCGCAGTTGCTTCCTGTTCAATTGGTTCGTAGGGATCAGTTCGCTTGTTGAGCGATGCTAGGACCACAGTCTTTTTCTCATCAGTATAGCCAAAAATATCGGAAAGATGCTTGAGAATTGTTTGCGCCGTCGCATCATCGGGAATAAGCCGCGTATCGGCATAGACCAGAAATTCAGGCTGATTGATGGCCACAGGATACTCATCGCCAGTGCGGCTGTCCTGGACTAGGATCGTCCCGCGC
>CAYNXQ010000004.1:0-23105 GCA_964401185.1 uncultured Gammaproteobacteria bacterium
CGCCCTCAAACAATTTTTCTTCTTCAACGACAAGAACGACGATGTGATCGGACTCCAGATATTTGACAATACCACTGCCCCGGTTGCTCCGGCCGGAGCAATCCCGCCAGCGACAGGGGTTCCTGCGCTCAATAGCCGATTATCGGCTCGCGATTGGTACATCAGCAAATTTGGCGCGCCGCCGAGCAGTATGCGCTCGGTTACGGTCGATGGGTACGATGCCTTGACCGATGGCAATACGTATTATGTGAATGCGCTCAATGTTGGCACTGATGGACGATCCGCCTTCAATTACATGTATGTCTTTAGTATCAATGCTGATGCGCAGGCAGATACGAGAAAAGTGTTTGATACCCTCATGAATTCAGCCACGTTCAATATCAATTTGAACAATTTTGGGCAATGTTCTGTGGGTGATGGAACCAATCGCAGTGACCTGGATACTCCTGCCCCAGATGGCGCCAACTGTACGACCGATTTTGATTGCGCCAATGGCGCGGGTGGGTCTATCCGCATCTGCGCGAACGCCAAGACAAAATTGCAGCGCGATTGGACTCGGGTGCAGACGTTGCGGACAGCGCAGCAGAGTCTAGAGACATATCACACCCAAAATCAGAATTATCCAGCACTGACGTCGGGAAGTTATTTGCCAGGACACACCGCCTCTCGCTGGCCATCATGGGGCAGATTGGGTGCGGCGATTGGTGCGCTTGGCACTGATCCAGTGAATATCTGGAGCGGTTGCGCTCCAAACGAAGAGCAAACCTGCTGGGATCCAACGGCCACTACATTTGTCTGTCCGCAGAAGTCGCAAGTCTTTGAGTACAACACTGCCGATACGGGCGCCAGCTACATGCTCTACTCCAATCTGGAATTCCTGCGACTGCCATTGGTACTTCGAAGTCGTGGCAATCTCCTCCGAGATTTTCTTGACTTGAATCATTTTACCATTGGCCGATATTGCACGCCGGGCGCAGTCTATAGTCCAGTAGCAGCCAACTGTGGCAACGGCATAGTCAACGCTGGCGAGACTTGCGATCCACCTGGCAAAACACAGACCGTGGCCTGTGTGACCAGTCGGCTGGACAAAGGCATCTATGCTGTTGTCACCAGTCCCGCCAAATCGGTCTGTCAGTACGATACGTATACTATTCGACGGTTTCTCGGCGCAGCTCAGCCGTTTTTGCTCGATGAATGCCAGACGAGAACCGATTGTGTGAATCAAGTCAAGACGCTCACGTATGCGGATTTGTTCAAACGATTGCTTCCGATCGATCCGAAGCACGCGCCTGTGCCAAATCCAGCAGCGACTGTTGGGGATGATACAGCGATTACCTGTGCTCCGCTTACCACTGCCTTGGCATACTATGGACCTGGTGGAGGGAGTAGTTATACGGATCAAGCGGTCTGTTCGGCGAGTTGTCAAAATCAGTATCAGCCGTGTGGCGCGGGAATTGCCTGTGGCAATGGCGTGGTGGATCCTGGAGAAGTCTGTGATGATGGCGCGCAAAATGGCACCTATGGACACTGCGCCGCCAATTGTCAGGGAACATTTACCGCCTATTGTGGTAATGGAAGTTTGGACACCGGAGAGGTATGCGACGCGAGCGCTGATCCCAAATATACGGCCAATGCAGCATTTTGTCAGAAGACTTCCTGCTTGGTAGATGCTCGGAAATATGCCGCAGTCAATCCTTCGGGAATAAACGTTGTTGCTCTTTCGGCGGTGGACAAGAATACGGTGTGGGCGGTTGGACAGAGTACCGACGCAGCGAGAGGTTTCTCCGGCAGTATCAGCAAATACAATGGGATCGGATGGACAGTGCAATATCCACCTGCTGGCGTCATTGGTTCGATATTGTTGGATATCCAAATGCTGTCCAATACAACCGGGTGGTCGGTAGGAGGAACCGGAATCATACTCCATACAACCGATGGCGCCACTTGGGTGCCACAGTCTGTGGGGGCGGCCAAGGATCTCTACGGTGTCTGGTTTGTGAACGCAAGCACCGGCTGGGTCGTTGGTCAAGATGGCTCAATTTTCAAAACAACTACCGGTGGATCACGCTGGGTTCCACAGACTGCTGGAAGCGCCAATATTTTGCGCGCGGTACGTTTTGTCAATAGCTCGGTGGGCTTCGTGGTCGGGGATAATGGAACGATCTTGAACACGCTTGATGGGGGGGTGACCTGGCATACACAACTTTCGGGAACCAATGAAAACTTGTCTGGGGTCGCCTTTTCGGATGCCAATCATGGTTTCGTAGCCGGTAGCCATGGCACTATCCTCCGTACGCTCAATGGCGGCGGCACGTGGTCGCTTATGCCATCTAATGTCTCGGCCAATTTGGCAACGGTTGCCTTTGTCGATGCGACTCATGGCTGGGTGGGCGGCGATGGCGCTGTGCTTGAGACAAGCGATGGCGGTACTACCTGGATTTCAAAAGATGCGCACGTTGGGTTTTCTGATGTCCATCGCATTCAGTTGCTTGATAAGAATACCGGCTTTTTTGGTGGATCAAAACCTGTGTTGGGCGGTGGTGGTTTGGGAAGTTCATCAGCGGTGTTTGTGGCCATGACACCTGATCCATACTGCAATGGGTCTTTCACCATCTGCACAACACCAGCTGCTGGATCGGCTGAATGTCGAGGTGGGGCGGATGATTGTGTAGCGATTGCTCGACCGGAATATTATCCGACCAAAGATGCGACATGTGCGCTGGATTGTAGAAGTATTGGCGGATACTGTGGCGACGGCGTAACCCAGGGGCCACTCGAACAATGTGATCATGGTTCAGCCAATGGTGGGGCGGGGGATAGCTGTACAAGCGATTGTCTCAATCGCCCGACGGCCGCTGCCGGCCTAAATATTACGGGGCAGTGCGGCAATGGCCGAGTAGATAGTGGTGAGACCTGCGACCTGGGCACGCAAAATGGCATTTCTTGCACTCCAGGCTACGGACGATCTTGTACCTATTGTTCTGCAGACTGTTCGCAAATTTTGACGGTCGATCCAATTGCTTTTTGTGGCAACGGAACAATTGACAAGAGTGGAAATGAAAAATGTGATACGACTGCTGCTGGCGCGGTGGTAACGCCAGGAAGCCCAAGTGATGTAGTCAATGATTGTACCGCACAAGGGAAAACAGGGACGTATGCTTGTCTCAATAGTTGTCAGTCATTTGAGACGGCACAGTGCGTCTTTTGCGGACGCAAAGCGCTCGGTGCGGGTGGGGCAGCCATGTATTTGTCAATCCTCAATCCGATGCTTGGCGACACCAGCATGGCCACTTGGCTGAACAGCACCTATGTTGCGCTGTATGCGACCAGTCAGACCACGCTTGCTCCACATTCTGTCTCCCCATTGAGCGATCCATATTACAGCTTGGCACCGACGACAACATATTCCAGTCTGCAAAAATATGAAGCGGCGCAAGATCTTGATCCAGGTATTGGGATTGAATCGAATCTGCTGTGCACAGCGGCCTATGCCCTGCATTTTGACAAGACGGCTACGCCACGTGGATTGGCAATTGGTGGCGCATTGCCTTTGGATAATCGGATTCCTGGTGACTTTATGCGCTATCCTGTAGCTGGAGAAGTCGGCAGTATCACCAATGAATATGTATTGTCACCTCCAGTACCGGACCATGTGTTCCGTGTGGTCGTTCGCTGGAGTGATGATGAGTACAAGGCCGGCGGAATATTTTCGGGTAATTTATACAATGAAGCTTTCTCTGGCACAGACAAAATTATCAATCTGAACAGCGCTTACGACAATCCAACTTTCCTCTGTAGTAGCATCAAACTGGTAAATTCTGGTGGATCAAACTATTGGTGGCCAGCGGGCTGCAATACCAATGGCTTTGAAGACAGTGTCTATGTTCATCCGATTACCCATGGCACACATGTCTTTACTCAGGCGATGACGATCACTGCAGGGGCAGGTACAGTGGAAAAGGCTGATCCGAGTCTCAACAAGAACTATGCATTCTTTGTGCAGGCCATAGGTCAATCCATCAATCAGTACAAAACCGGTAATCTTCAGGTAGAAGTGTATGGGTACCATGATGGTCAGGATTCCACCAATTCTATCTATCGCCCCATTGAGATGTTCTCTATTCGCGGCGCAAGTATTGGTTTGCCCAATTCGCAGTATTGGCATGTCTTCAATTTTGTCCTTGATCCTGTGACTGGTCGGTACACTATTCAGCGATTTGGTCCGCTACCGAATCAGGATGGAAGTATTGAACAGGATTCTGCTGCGGTGATTGCCAATATTCCCGGGTAATGTGAGCACGAGAAATATGGTATACTTATTCAAGAAGAGTGTATGAAAAAAATTCTTTTGTTCATCTTGATTTTTGCTCTTCTGGCTGGTGTTGGCTTCTTTTTTTGGCAACGCATGCCGTCTCTTTTGCTGGTTCCAACGCCAGCAGGAGTATCCACAACCCCCGAGACCTCTTCTGCAACATCAACCGTCAAACGCATAGATCCGTATCCGCACGACAAGGATCGTGATGGGTTGACCGATGTAGAGGAAGCAAAACTTGGCACCAGTGACTTGGATTTCGATACTGACCATGATGGGCTATCCGATCCAAGTGAAGTGAATCATTGGCATACCAATCCGACCAAGGCAGATACCGATGGTGATGGCTTTTCCGATGGCTACGAAGTGATCAACGGTTACAATCCGCTGGGATCTGGACGATTGAAGTAATCAATTTTTTCAGTCTTATATATGTTTGATGATCAAGCGCCGAGGAATCCCGGCGCAACCCCCAACAATTTGCCGGTCGAAGATATGTTCGGAGATGTTCCGGATGCGGCCGCGCCAGCAAAATCTGGTAGCGCGCCACCTGCTCCACCCACTGCGCCACAGCCACCATCAGCTCTCTCGGCTGGCGCTTTGCAGCCTCGAGTAGTTCCGCCTGCGCCGCTTTCGTCGGCACCTACTGCGCCGGTAGCTATGCGTCCACCAACACCACCATCTGCTAGAATTGGTGTGCCGCTAGAGCAGCCGGACGCTCCGGTTGCGCCACGGATTGTCGCGCCGCTACGAGTAGCCGAAGCGGCCCCACCTTCAGTGACTGCGGAGGCAATGACCTATCCTGCCAAAGGACCGCGACTCAGTCGTATTCTTATGATGACAGTTTTGATTTTGTTGGCCGTAGGAGTAATTGGCGGCGGAAGTTGGTATCTCTACACCACATTTGTAGCGGGCAGCAGTACCACTACTCCAGTCGCTCCAGTATCGAATGAGGCCACCCAAAATATTGTTCCTGCACCATCAGCTTCGGATCAAACTGTCAATGTACCATCAGCGACTCAGACCGCTAGCCCGACCAATGACAACACGATTTTGTTTGGTCAGCCAGTGGATTCTGATGGCGATGGATTGACTGATGATCGAGAAAAAACAATTGGCACTGATCCGCACAATTGGGATACCGATGGTGATGGGTTGTCTGATTATGATGAAGTCACGATTTGGAAGACTGATCCGCTAAATCCAGACACCGACCACGATGGCTTCAAAGATGGTGACGAGGTGAGCCATGGATACAATCCGACTGGGCCAGGAAAATTATTTGAACCACCCCCAGCATCGTCATCAACATCGACGGGGTAAATTATGCTTGGTTTTTCAAAGAAAAAATCTGAACTTACTCCCAATGAGAGTGCTTCTGCAGCGCTTCGGATTGTTGCTATACCCGAGATTTTTTATGGCGGAGCCGATCCGGTGATTCATTATGCCTCGCAGCCCTCTCGACTTGTTTCTGAAAAACCATCGTCACCGCGGCCTCAACCACAATCAGCGGCAGCCAAGACTGAACTTGCACCGCCCATTTTCCGCAATCGTACAGCGCTTATCGTTGTGGCTGTCATTTTTCTTTTGTTATTTATTGGCGGAACAGCGTGGTACTACATTCAAAAACAGATTTCGGGTGCACGTCAGCCAACTTCGCCAGCCGCCCCGAGTACCAATGTCTTGGTCCCAGAAACGCCAACGACAACCGAGGAGACTCCTGCTGTCGCTACTCCGTCGACAACACCGTCAACAACGGCTGAGATCCCAGTTTCGCTTCGAGATCATCTGGGTGAATTTCCGCGTCTCAATGAGGTTGATACAGTCGATGCCGATGCCGACGAACTCACTGATCTTGAAGAAGCTTCGCTTGGGACTGATCCAGGCAAGTGGGACACCGACGCCGATGGCTATTACGATGGACAGGAAGTGATCAATCTGTACAACCCCAATGGTTTTGCCCCGATAAAAATTATTGATTCGGGATTGGTGAGCGAATACGTGAATCCTTCTTGGCAATATCGGGTGTACTATCCCCATGATTGGGTGCCTGCAGACGTCGATGCTACAGGGGATCAAGTGATTTTTAGTACAACCAATGGTGATTTTGTGGAAGTTCACGCCTTTCATCGCGAGGCTGGCCAGACGTTTGACCAATGGTTCGCCGCGACCGTTGCCAATCAATCTTTTACGGATTTGATTCCGGTGACCAATCGTTTTGGGATTGCTGGTTGGAAGAGAAAGGATGGATTGGTTGGTTATTTTCCAACAGATACAGCAGTTTTTGTTCTCCTGTATCATCAGGCAGAAGATGGGCCGGTGGCCTATCGACACATGATTGGGATGATGATGCAGAGTTTCCGTACAGGAACAATTGTTCAGGCGCTTCCGCCACAAATTCCCTTGCCTGGAACAGAAGCTTCCTCTACCCCAGGCGGCACTGGCAGTTCTACTCCCTAATGCTTATGTCAGTTACTGTTTTTTCGACTGTGCGCAGGGCACCTGTGTCGCGGAATGTGGCCCTTCGGATTGTTCGGCGGACGCTTGAAGCGCTTCATGCTCCAGAAGCATCAGTCAGTCTCCATCTGATTGGAGACGATCGCATGCGCGCGCTCAACCATGCCCACCGAGGCCTCAATCGTCCCACGGATGTTTTATCTTTTTCTCTCGTTGATCATGGATCACCGCCACCGCGCGGAGATTGGGGCGATATTTTTGTAGATATTCCGTACCTGGAGCGACAAGCCAAGCGATTTGGAGTAACACCTCGGGAAGAATGCGCACGCATGATTATTCATGGCGTTCTCCATCTCTCTGGCCACGATCATGTCCACGAAGGAGATGCCAAGAAGATGTTTGGCCTACAAGAAAAACTTGTTCGATATTTTTTTCCGCTATGAATGTTTCCCGCCTATTGCACAGCATCCGTGATGCGTTTCGCGGTTTATCTTGGACATTTCGTCATGAACAAAATTTTCGTATCCAAATAGGTTTGGCCATCGTCGCCATTGTGGCTGCCGAGCTTTTTCAGATTCGACAGGCCGAATTTATTGTCATTTCGCTTTTGATTCTCCTTGTCTTGATTTTGGAATTGGTGAATAGCGCAGTGGAAAAATTTTTGGATATTTTGCGGCCTCGTCTGGATGTGCCGGTAAAAATTGCCAAAGATATCATGGCGGCTGCCGTACTCCTCGCTAGTTTGGGCGCGATGGTGATTGGAGCGGTAATTTTTTGGCCACATGTGATTGGAGTCATGCAAAACATTGTGATACACTGAGGCAAGCGTGTGAATGATTTTTTTTGGTATGTTTGGATCATCAACGAAAATTGAGCCGGTCATTGGATTGGATATTGGTTCACGCATGATTCGGATTGCGGTTGGTCAGGCCTCGGCTTCTGGCGATCGTCACAGTCATGTTCAAATGTTGGGGGCGGTCGCCGTGCCATCGGAAGGCGTACATCGCGGGATTGTCACAAGTATTGAGGAACTGGTTTCTTCTTTGGCCCATGGTTTGGAGCAAATTGAGCGAGCGGTGGGTTTCCCAGTAGAAAGCGCCTGGGTTGGTATCAATGGCCCATATCTTTTGAGCCAGGAGAGCCGAGGGGTGGTGGCGATTGCCAAGACTGATGGAGAAATTACCCCAGACGATGTGGCTCGGGCAGTTGAGGCTGCCAAAGCCGTAGCTACGCCGCTTAATTATGATGTTATTCATGTCTTACCTCGAACATTTTCGGTAGATGGTCAGACCAATCTCAAGGATCCCGTGGGTATGACAGGGATGCGGCTCGAGGTGGATACCAAGATTATTTACGGGATAAGCACCCATGTAAAAAATGTCAGCAAGGCGGTGTACCGCACTGGCATTGATATTGATGATCTGGTTCTATCCATTCTCGCCGATGGTGAAGCAGTGGCTTCGTCGCGCCAGCGCGAGTTGGGTGTGGCCGTTGTGAATATCGGCGCGTCGACCACCAGTATGGTGGTTTATGAAGAAGGGGATATTGTTCATGTGGCAGTGATCCCAATCGGTTCCGAATATGTGACGAGCGATATCGCGCTCGGACTGCGTACGTCTATTGAAATTGCGGAGGAAATAAAATTGCGAGAAGGGTATACATTGTCCAAGGATATTTCCAAAAAGGACATTATTGATGTCGAAGGATATGGCGGGGTGCGGGGTGATGTTGCCTCTCGACATTATGTTGCCGAAATTATTGAAGCGCGGGTGAGTGAAATTTTGGAAAAAGTCAATCGCGAACTATTGGCCATCGGCCGGAGTGGATTGCTTCCTGCTGGTATTATTTTTACCGGCGGCGGTTCGCGGATTGGCGGTTTGATTGATTTGGCGCGTGCAGAGCTGCGTTTGCCGGCCACGATCGGCCAGCCAATTGATGTCGGCGCGACCAGCGACGTCAGTTTTGATCCGGCCTTTACCACGGCCATTGGTCTGGTGAAATGGGGAGTGCATATGAATCAAGCGCCGCGTGCGCAAAAAAATCCTTTCCGTCAAGCAGGAAAAATGTGGGAAAAAGTTCGGCAGGCGCGTGAATGGCTCATGCCCTAGCCAATCTTCTTGAATAACTCTCGGTCGATCGAGGCAAAGAATACCACTTTTGCCTTCTTTTTTCTCTCCACAATTCATAAACAGTTTTCTTGACACCTGAGTAGGCAAATTATACACTACCCACTGACAAAAGGATTCCTCTTTTTTCATGAATAATTTTCTTGTTCAGTACCTTGCTTGGTATGCCACAGGTGAAACCAGAAATTGAAACATTTGCCAAAATCAAAGTCGTCGGCATTGGCGGCTCCGGCGGTTCGTCGGTTGATCGCATGGTAAAAAGCGGCATCCGCGGCGTTGAGTTTTGGGCCATGAATACCGATGTCCAGGCATTGCATCATAATAGCGCTGCCCACAAATTGCATATTGGTAAAACCACGACCCGAGGCCTGGGTGCAGGCATGAATCCCGAGATGGGCAAAAGGAGCGCTGAAGAATCGCAAAATGATATCCGTGAAGCCCTGAAAGACGCGGACATGGTGTTTGTCACTTGTGGATTGGGCGGCGGCACAGGCTCCGGCGCCGGTCCGGTCGTGGCAGCAATTGCCCGAGATCTTGGCGCGCTCACGATTGCGGTCGTTACCAAGCCATTTACTTTTGAGGGACCACAGCGGCGCGCGATTGCCGAGGCGGCGCACGAAGAATTGGCCCATCATGTAGACGCGATTATCACCATTCCCAATGACCGGATTCTTCAGATTGTTGACAAAAGAACTTCGATGCTCGAAGCCTTCAAAGTGGTGGATGACGTATTGCGCCAGGGTGTGCAAGGTATTTCCGAGACTATCACTATTCCTCAACTGATCAATATTGACTTCGCCGATGTCAAGACCATCATGCGCGATACTGGTTCGGCGCTTATGGGTATCGGCATGGCCAGCGGTGATAATCGGGCGATTGATGCAGCCAAGGCTGCCATCTCGAGTCCGCTGCTCGAACTTTCGATTGATGGAGCGCGCGGCATTCTATTCACGATTACTGGCGGCACCAATCTGGGTATGCATGAAGTCTCGGAAGCAGCCAAGATTATTACGGGTTCGTCGGACGACAATGCGCGCGTGATTTTTGGCGCAGCTATCGACGAGACCATGGGAGAAAATGTGCGCATCACCGTGATCGCGACTGGATTCGAAGATCGCAGCCGTCCGCTCCAAAATAGTTTGGATCATGAGTCGGGAAGCGGAGCAAAAAAATCAGTTTATATTTCACCGATGTTTGGCAAAAAGAAATTTGCCAAACCAGAACCAACGGTGTCTCTACCAACAGAAGAGCTCGCGGTTGAAGAGATCCCACGGCCAAGCTTTACCACGAGGACGCTTGGCGAATTGTCTCCGCTGTCGAACCCCACTCCAGCCATGCGCGAACCCCTGAAGCCAAAATTTACTCTCCCCGGATCGCGCGGAGAATTGCCTCCGCAAACGAATTCTTCGACTGAACAAGAAAGTTTTTCACCGCGTCCAAAGCCAAAAAGTAATCTGTCGACAGAAGAAGATCTGGAGATCCCGGCCTTCATCCGCAAGAAAATGGGGTTGTAATTTTTCTTCTCCGCGTTGTCTCTACTGCCCCGTGGTGCTATACTCCAATGGCTCTGTTTCCCTATGCATTGCCCGATTTGTCGATACAAAGAAAGCCGCGTGATTGATTCGCGCGTGTCTGCCGACGGAATGACGATTCGACGCCGGCGCGAGTGCGACAAATGCCATTACCGTTTTTCTACACTCGAAGAGATGGAGTTGCTTGACATCATCGTCATCAAGCGCGATGGTCATCACGAGACCTATTCGCGCACCAAATTGAAAGATGGCATCTTGCGATCGTTGACCAAGCGTCCGTATACTCAAGAACAATTCGATCGCCTGATTCATGGGGTAGAGCGCGATCTGCAAAAAAAGAAAAAGAAAGAGGTGACCAGTAGCGAGATTGGCGAAATCGTGATGCGGCACCTAAGCAAGTTTGATACGGTGGCGTATATCCGCTTTGCTTCCATCTACCGCTCATTCCAGGATATGCGCACCTTTGAACATGAGATTCGTTCGCTGCAAAGACGACGGCGAATCAGCAAAAAATAGCTATGGAAAGAAAAAAGCTCAAACGGATTGCCACCAGTGCGGCTATTGCTGCGGGGCTTGGCATTGGCGCCGAGATGCTCCGGGAAGAAGTCGAAGATACATCATCGCAGCCACAGGCCGAAAAAATGGAAAAGAAAAAAAGAACCATTGAACATACTTCCACCGGTGCGGTTGCGCGCAGTCGCACCGTCACTCGAGAAGATGCTGGCGAGGATGACAAGAATGAAGTAGCCAGAATTTTGGAACAAAAAATAGCTTCGGCCTTGCCAAGGAGTCTGGTGATCGAAGTGGCTGGGCGAAATGAAGAAGAAATCCAGGATGCCTACGAAAAAAAATTTCCTCCCGAAGGCGGTTATGTGATTGAGCACACTGGTAATGACGAGGAAGGAAATATTCTGACCATAAAACGTATCGAGAAAAATCGTTATCAAGATGGCGAATGGATGTTTACCGCAGAGACTGTATTTAAAGTTCTAGATACCGAAACGGTTAGTTATCAATTGAACGCATTCGGTGGGCAAATTGATTGGTCGGGGAATATCATTGACCAGTACTCGGCCGAGACCACCCATATCGATGATCTTCCAGCGATGGTGCGAGAGGCAGTCGCCTTTGACGATCTCTTTTTTCAACGATCTCTCTCGGGATATGATCAGGATCTTGCTGACGACAATCCAAATTTGCGAAGACAAATTTTGGAACAGCAAATTCAAAATTTTCAATCGCTGGCCGACCGCCACTGGCAATATCTGATCGTTCCGGAGGATACAAAAAAATATTTTGGACAAACGATAGCTGATTGGAAGATGAAACTTTCGCAAGTAGATGATTGAATTTATTTCTATGCATAATCATCGCACCAAGATTGTCTGTACCATTGGTCCAGCTTCCGAGTCGCTGGATCGGCTGCGTCAGCTCGTGACTGCGGGTATGAATGTGGTTCGTCTCAATTTTTCTCATGGTACGCACGACGATCACCTGGCAGTGATCAATCGTATCCGTCTTCTTGAACGGGAAATGGAAACGCCGATTGCGATTCTGCAGGATCTGCAAGGGCCAAAAATTCGCGTTGGCCGCCTCCCCGAGGCGGGGATCGATTTGACTCCCCACCAGATGGTGATTTTTGATACCGGTATTTCGGCGCTGACACGCGGGCGTATTCCGGTGGATTACAAACTTTTGCACAAATTTCTCAAGCCCGGGGAACGACTGCTACTCGATGATGGCCGGGTGGAGACAAAAATTGTAGCGGTGAAAGGAAAAAAGATTCAGGTGGAAGTCGTGGTTGGCGGTCATATCACTTCGCACAAGGGGATCAATGTGCCCGATTCGCATCTGGCGGTTCGCGCCCTGACCGACAAAGACAAAGACGATTTGCTCTTTGGTGTCGCGCATGAGGTCGATCTGATTGCACTATCATTTGTCATGAGCAAAAAGGATATTCTCGATGCGCGCGCTGTGATTGCCAAGGCCGAGAAAAAATTTCGCAAACAAAAATTGCCACCCATTGGGATTATTGCCAAGATCGAACGCGGCGAGGCTGTGAAAAACATGGATGATATTTTATCCGTGGTTGATGGTATTATGGTTGCCCGCGGCGATCTGGGGGTGGAAACTCCGGCAGCTGATGTGCCAATTGTCCAAAAGACGTTGATTGCTCATGCGCGCACTCTGGGCAAACCAGTGATTGTGGCTACCCAGATGCTGGATTCGATGCAACACTCGCCACGACCAACCCGAGCCGAAGTTTCGGATGTGGCCAATGCGGTGATTGATCATGCGGATGCGATTATGCTTTCCAATGAAAGCGCCACAGGTGAATATCCGATTGAGGCAGTGTCCATGATGGCCGAGATTGCTCACGATACCGAAGCCTCTGCTTTTGACAATGTTTCGATTCAAGAGACGAGACCAATTTCCTCCAAAGATTTGGCAGAAGAAGATCGATTGGGAGAATTGGCGCGGCGATTGTCGGCAGAAAAATCTGTGAAGGCGATCGTGATCATGGGCCAGGAACCACTCTTGGCGCGCCTGGTGAGTCGATATCGTCCAGAATTGCCAATCATTGCTGTGACTGCCGACGAACGGGTAGCGCGACAGTTGCAATTGGTCTGGGGGGTTATGCCGCTGGTTGCTCATGTCACCGATATGGCTTCGCTTTGTCATACTGCCTTTGCTTTTCTTGCTAGTAAAAAAATTGCTCATGCAGGAGACAACGTGGTGGTCGTTGCGGATGCTTCATTTGGCAAGGGGGGTGAGATGATCATCGAAACCAAAAAGATTTCCTAATTTGATGAAATCAAAAAATCCCGATGGAATCGGGATTTTTTTGTACGAGGAATTGAAGTGGGGATGGTGGTACTCGACGTGCAGACAAGTTTTTCTGGATGGATACTACCATCCCCGTCTGCTATTCCGCCGCCTTGAAGGCGACTGGAATTTCTGTCTTCGAGATCGTCGCGTGGAGCTTCTTGCGAAGCATCCAAGCGCGATCATCGAGCCGTCGGTTATCTTGGGCCTCCTCAGGGGAGGCGGTGAACTTGACCAGGAGGATTTCCTGGGGCGGGGCTGGCGGCGGCGCGGTGAGCGCCTCGATAGCTTTCGCCATCCTCTCGGGATTGCTCGGATCGATGATGATCCGGACCGTATCATCTTTGGTGGTTGCACACGAGGTGCCCAGAGCCAGGACGACGAGAATGATCAGCTTCTTCATTTTTGACCTCCTTAGGTCAAGATATGGGCCGACGGAATTGTCGAGTACCCCCACTTCAATTGCTCTATTTTTAGCCTTTTTTTGTCCCTTTTTGGGACATAATATTATACCATATTTTTGCCCTTTTGTCAAGGGGATACCGTTGAAGGGGAGGCTGTTTTGTGCTACACTAGGGCCCATATGCCCAATCAGCCAACCGACGAGATGCTCCTCACAAACTATCTGGCTGGAGATGAATCAGCCTTGAATGTCTTGATTCGGCGCTACACCAAGCCGATTTTTTCGTTTGTCTATCGCATGGTTGGCAAGAAAAGCGAGGCCGAAGATATCACCCAAGAGACGTTTATCAAATTTTGGCGCCATGCCAAGAAGTATCGAAAAGGAGCAAAAGTGAAGACCTGGCTGTTTCAGATTGCGCGCAACACAGCCATCGACTGGCTGCGCAAGAAGCATGAAGTACCTCTCTCGACCTTTGAGACGGATGAAGGAGGTGTCTCGGCCGTCGACACTATTCCTGACACTGGACCAATGCTGCCCGAGATCATGGCCGAGGGTGAGGATATAGCACAGCTCAAGCAGGTGTTGGAACAGTTACGACCAGCATATCGTGAAGTGTTGTTGTTACATTATGCCGAAGATTTGACATTCGATGAGATCGGGCGCGTGCTCAAGGCATCTCCGAATACCGTTAAAAGCCATCATCGTCGGGCCATTCTGGAACTTCGGAAATTGCTTCTTGCACCAAAAAATCAATCTCATTCGTAATAGATATATAACCCTATGATGATGGAAATTCATACTCTGCTTCAAGAATTGTGGGAAGTCCAGCCAGCGACCCAGCTTGAAGAGCAGATTATCGCCCTGATTCAAACAAAAAAAATGGAACAAAGCCGCCGATTGGTGTGGTTGTTTGTTTTTTTTAGCGTGCTTTCCGCGGTTGCCTTTATCCCCGCATTGACCATCCTCATTTCTGATCTCAATCAGTCTGGCTTCTTTATCTATATCCGCCTTCTCCTATCCGATAGTCAGGCAGTGGTAAGCTCTTGGCAGTCATTCATCACCCTTCTTGCCGAATCATTGCCTGTCGTCGGCTTGGTATTACTTCTGTCGGCCGCGATCGCTTTTTTTGGATCCACACGACTGGTAATAAAACATTGGCAACGACATCTTTTTATTGCTTAATTTTTATGAATACCAAGGAATTTTTTGAATCACACACGCTGCGCGGTATTTTACTTGGCGCTGGAAGTTTACTTGTTTTGCTTTTGGTTTTTCAGGCAGGACTTTTTGTTGGCTATCACAAGGCCGAGGCTGCCTATCGCTGGGGAGAAAGTTATTATCAGACATTTGGCCGACCACATGGGCCAATGCAGGCGCTAGAGCGCGATGATTTGCCAATGGCCCATGGAATGATCGGCACCGTGGTGAAGATCGCCTTGCCAACGATCACGCTGGAATCATCGGATCATGTGGAGCGTGATGTGGTGATTGCAAGTAGCACGATCATTCGCCAATTTCGCGATACGATTGGAGCTGGCGCGATTCATGTGGGTGATCAGATTGTGGTTTTTGGTTCTCCAGATCATGCTGGTCATATCGAGGCTGCCCTGGTTCGGTTGATGGCGCCACCCACTTCTCCTTCAAGCACAGCACCAGTCCGTTAATTTTTGTTTTGTATGTTCACACGATTGAAGACATATCTCTTGGCTCATAAATTTTTTTCAGCATTTTTGATTTTGCTTGTGTTGGGCGGTGGGTATTGGACAGTAAAAAAAGTGACAACGCCTCCAGCAGTGGCTCACTATGTCTTGTCTGCAGTCACGCGTGAAACCTTGATTACATCAGTCAGTGGTAGCGGCCAGGTGTCTGCGCTCAATCAAGTCGATATCAAACCAAAAGCATCGGGTGATGTGGTCGCCGTGCCAGTGGTGAATGGACAGGTCGTAAAAGCCGGAACGCTGATCGCCCAGCTCGATGCACGTGATGCGCAAAAAGCCGTGCGCGATGCTTTGGCAAATCTGGAAAGCGCCAAACTTTCTTTGCAAAAATTGGTCCAGCCAGCCGATACGCTGTCCTTGACTCAATCTCAAAATACATTGGCACGCGCACAAGAGTCCAAACAAAATGCCGAACAGGACTTGCAAACTGCCTATGATGACGGATTCAATATGGTCTCAAATGCGTTTCTTGATTTGCCGGGGATCATGTCTGGTCTCCAGGATTTGCTTTATAGTAATACACCGAGTTTGAGTGCGAGTGGTCAGTGGAATATCGATTATTACGATGGAGCAGCCGCTGCCTACGATGATCGGGCTGATCAGTATCGCGCTGATACGGCCAATAAATACCAGGCAGCGCGCACGCTCTACGAGACAACTTTTGCCAATTATAAATTGGTGAGTCGCTTTTCCGATACGTCAACGATTGAATCCATTGTCAATCAAACGTATGAAGCAACCAAGAGTATCGCCGAAGCGGTGAAGAGCACGAACAATTTGATTCAATTTTACAAAGACACGCTAACCCTGCACAATCTCAAGCCATCGTCGGTGGCCGATACGCATCTGGCGACACTTGGTTCGTATACCAGCAAAACCAATACACATCTGGTGAATCTTCTCAATGCTGCCAATACCATCAAGTCGGATCATGATGCGATTGTGAATGCCAATCGCGCGATTGATGAGGATACACAGTCTCTTGCCAAGCTGCAGGCTGGGCCCGATGCTTTGGATATCCAGACGACCCAGTTGTCGGTGACTCAGCGCCAGAATGCTCTCTTGGATGCGCAAGAAAAATTGGCGGATTATTTTGTGCGCGCGCCATTTGATGGCACGATTGCCAAACTGGATGTGAAAAAAGGGGACAGTGCTTCGGCTGGTTCGGCTGTTGCCACACTGATTACCAAACAGCAGATTGCCGAGATTTCTCTCAATGAGGTAGATGCGGCCAAAATTGCTATTGGACAAAAAGTAACCGTGACATTTGATGCGATTGATGGGCTCACTATCTCTGGAGAAGTCAGTGATATTGATACGGTCGGCACAGTGACCCAGGGGGTAGTCACCTATTCGGTCAAGATTACCTTTGACACCCAAGATGATCGGATAAAGCCGGGGATGTCGCTTTCTACCGAGATTATTACCGCGGCCAAGCCAGATATCTTAGTCGTGCCACTGAGCGCGGTGAAGTCGCAAGGCGGACAGTCGTATGTAGAAGTCCTGGATCAGCCAGGGTCTGTTACTGCCGGCGTTCAGGGGGTAACCTCCAAATTTCCGCCGCGCCAGGTGCCAGTCGAAATTGGTCTGTCCAATGATACAATGGCCGAAATTACTTCTGGTCTCAAAGAAGGCGATCAGGTGATCTCTCGTACTGTCGCGCCAACTGCCCAAAAGGTAACGACGGCGCCGACAATCTTTGGCGCAACCGGAGCCACTGGAGGCAATCGCAGTTTTGGCGGCGGCGCCACCGGAGGCGCACGAGTACCAGCCACCGCCGGACGCTAGAGGTATGATAGAAGTCAGCCACGTCACCAAAACATATATCTCTGGCCCGAATGAATATCAAGCGCTCAAGGGCGTCAGTTTCAGTATTCAAGAGGGGGAGTTTGTGGCGATTATGGGGCCATCGGGCTCGGGCAAGTCGACCATGATGCATATTTTGGGTGCGCTGGATACGCCGACTTCGGGCACGTATATGCTTGATGGCAAGGATGTGTCGCAAATGAGCTATGATGAACTGGCTGAAATTCGAAAAAATAAAATTGGTTTTGTTTTTCAGTCATTCAACCTGCTCCCGCGCACGACCGTGCTTCGCAATGTGATGCTACCGCTTATGTATGATTCGGTGAGACGTGAAGATCGCGAGAAGCGAGCAAAAAAAGCGTTGCTTGCGGCTGGGCTGGAAGAAAAATTGTTTTCTCATCTTTCCAATCAGTTGTCGGGCGGACAGATTCAGCGTGTGGCGATTGCGCGCGCGCTGGTCAACAACCCGGCGCTTATCCTGGCCGATGAGCCAACCGGCAATCTTGATTCGAAGACTGGAGAGATTGTGTTGGGAACATTTCAGCAATTGAATCGCAAGCATGGCCGAACGGTTGTCCTGATCACTCACGAACCGGATGTCGCCGCCCATGCCGATCGCATTATTTTTATCAAAGATGGCGTGATTCAGTCGGACAAGAAAAATCCTCGCTCGATTTTGGCCAAACATCTATGAAAACTCTCGATCTCTTGCAAGAAACCTATAGTGCTCTGTCGTCCAACAAAGCCAGATCCGGCCTTACGATTCTTGGTATTGTGATTGGGATCAGTTCAGTCATTGCCATGGTCTCGATTGGTCAGGGGGCGTCGAGCGCGATTCAGTCGAGCATCCAATCGATTGGCTCCAATTTGATTTTGGTTATGCCAGGCACACAGCGCGGGCCGGGATTTCAAGTGAGCGCTGGCCGCGGATCAGCCCGTTCACTCACCCAAGCAGATGCTGACGCGATTTCAAAAACAATCACTGGGGCGCAAGCCGTCGCTCCAGAAATTTCTGGTCGCTACCAGATAACGAGCAAAGGAAAGAATACCAATACGTCGGTCGTGGGCACTGTATCGGCCTACCCTGGAGTTCGCAATGTGGAGATTGATGAAGGGTCATTTATTACGGACCAGCATATTGCCAGTTTGGCCAAAGTAGCCGTGCTTGGGCCGACAGCGCGTGATGATCTCTTTGCCGAAGGCGTTGACCCGATCGGACAAACCATTCGTATCAAGAACATCGAATTCAAAATCATTGGTGTAACCAAGACCAAGGGCGGCAGCGGTTTTGGCAGTCAAGATGACATGATCTTTGTGCCACTCTCGAGCGCCCAGCGATTTCTGGTGGGAGATACGTATGTGACCACGATCAGCGTACAGGCTCCCGATACGGCTTCGATGTCGGCTCTTCAGCAGCAGATTACCGATCTTCTCCTGGAACGCCACCATATTTCCGATCCGCAATTGGCTGATTTCAATACCCTCAATCAGGCTGATATTGTGGCCACGGCCTCGAGTGTCACCCAAACATTCACAATTCTCTTGGGTGCCGTGGCTGGGATTTCACTCTTGGTCGGCGGGATCGGTATTATGAACATGATGCTCACCACGGTGACTGAGCGCACCCGTGAGATTGGACTGCGTCAAGCGATTGGCGCCAAGCGATCCGATATCAATCTGCAGTTTTTGACCGAAGCCGTAGCGCTTACATTTCTTGGTGGAGTAATTGGCGTTATTCTTGGCTATGCGGTCTCAACAGCTATTACTGCCCTTGGTCTTATCCAAACGACTGTTTCGCTTTCCTCAATCCTCTTGGCGTTTGGTGTTTCGGCCGGAATTGGAATTGTCTTTGGCTACTACCCTGCACGCCGGGCGGCGAGTTTGAATCCGATCGAGGCGCTCCGGTATGAGTAGCACTTATCACAACCAATAATTGACATGTAACTTTTAATAAAAATATATGGACAAGAAAATGATCGGAATTGTTGTGGCGGTGGCCATCGTGGTTGGCTGCGGATCTTTTTATGGTGGTACCAAGTATGATCAAAGCGCTATGGCGGCTACTCGACAGGCTCGATTTGGTCAATTTGCTGTGGGAGCGGGCGGCGTTGGCGGACGCGGTGGACGTGGTCCTGGCGGCATGGGTGGCGGTTTTGTGAGCGGAGATATCTTGTCAAAAGATGACAAAAGTCTTACCATAAAGCTTCGGAGTGGCGGCTCGCAGATAGTATTCCTTTCGGATAGCACGCAAGTGCTCAAATCTACTGCTGGATCCATGCAGGATTTGATTGTCGGAGATCAGGTGACTGTGACTGGTGGCACCAATAGTGATGGCAGTGTGACTGCGCAGATGATCCAGATTCGTCCGGCATTTGCCTCTTCTACATCAAGTACGGTAAAATAAGTTCTATTATTTTTTATTGTTATCGGGTATGAACAAAACATTGTGGGCGGTGTTGGCAGTGGTAGTTGTAGTTGGTGGCGCTTGGTTTTATCACAGCAGAAGTTCGGCATCTAGCGTTTCGGCTTCGCCAAATGATATGATACAAGCCAATAGTGACCAGTCCGCGGGGGACGCTGCCGGCGATCTTGTTCCTACCGCTGATACGTCAACGGTTCAGACACCAAGTACGGATACCGGAACAACCAGTACTGCCGTAAAAGAATTTACTGTGACCGGTCAGAATTTCTCTTTCGCGCCAAACACGTTGACAGTAAAGAAAGGTGATCAGGTAAAAATCACGTTCAAAAATGCTGATGGTTTCCATGATTTCCGGATTGACGAATTCAATGTCGCAAGCAAACGTATCCGCGGTGGCGACAGTGATACTGTGGAATTCACCGCTGACAAAGTTGGAAGCTTCGAATATTACTGCTCGGTCGGCAGTCACCGAGCGATGGGAATGAAGGGTACGCTCACCGTCACCGAATAATTTCTCGCTCAAGTTCCAAAGAGAACTCACTTCCACGCGGGGTGAGTTCTCTGTCATTTGGCCTATGCGCAAATTTATCCTGACACTACTCTTCTTTCTGAACATCGGAGCGATTATTGCGCTCTGGTGGCTTGGTTCGGGCGTATTTTTTTCTGCGCCACCGAGTGGACCCTTGATTGCGCTGGGGCGACTGGCAGGACTCTTGGCCGAATTTTTTATTCTGCTGGAGATCGTGCTGGTGAGTCGTGTTCCACTAGTCGAACAGACCTATGGCTTTGACACATTGAACCGCTGGCATCGCACGATCGGTTATTGGCTAGTTGGTACAGTCATCCTTCATCCGATCTTCCTTACATTTGGATATGCCTCTGATCATGAGGCATCATTTGTCTCTCAATTTTTGGATTTCTTCTTCAATTGGGAAGATGTCAGCAAGGCGATATTGGGAATTGCTCTGCTTATTGGAGCTGGCATTGTATCTATCCCGTGGATCCGAAAAAAGCTTTCGTACGAATCGTGGCATGGCACGCATCTCTTGATGTACCTCGCAATTGCGCTGTTTTTTGGGCATCAGATCAACACCGGAGACGTGAGCTTTGGTCCAGCATTGGCCTATTGGCTGACACTCAATGTGATTGGATTTGGCAGTATTGTGGCCTATCGTTTTCTTCGCCCGCTGCTCATGTTCGCGCGGCACTGGTTCGTAGTCGAGTCGGTGGTGCAGGAAACACACAATGTTTTTTCGGTCGTCATCGGCGGCAAGGGTATGGATCAATTTCGGTTTCGGCCGGGACAGTTTTTGCAGGTGATCTTTTTTGACAAACGCATGTGGACGCCGCACCCCTTTTCCTTTTCTGCGCCACCCAATGGTCGGACCATCCGCATATCCGCCAAGGCAGCGGGGGATTTTACGAGTGAAATGAAACATCTCTTGCCAGGAACGCCAGTCTTGATCGACGGGCCGCTGGGACGGTTTACTTCGGATCGTGCGCGCACAGAAAGTTCCATTCTGCTCATCGCTGGCGGGATTGGAATTACGCCGATTCGCTCGCTTTTCGAAGAATTTATTCGCGAAGGCAGAACAGTAGATCTGATTTATGGCGCACGCGCTGCGCATGATTTTGCTTTCAAAAAAGAATTGGATGCGCTCGCAACCAAAAACGCCCGGGTGCATTATCTGCCAAGTGATACGCATGGTGTGATTTCCGCTGATCTTATCACAGGCATTGCGCCCGATGTAGCTCTCCGTGATGTATATATCTGCGGACCAGGGCCGATGATGAAGTCCGCCGTAGAGATTCTTCTGGGTTTGGGTGTGCCAAAGAGCGCTATCTTTTACGAGAAGTTCCAGCTTGCGTAATGATCTGGATGAAAAGGAGAGTGACGGCAGTGGCCACGAGTGTTGCAATCCAGCCGATACCCACATTGCGGGCCAGCTGATCTTCGCGCTGTTCCACTTCGCGCAGTGATCGCGCCGCAAGCACAAAGCCAGATGCAGTATTGCTGTGGTAAGGAGTGACAATTGTCGCGAGCCGAACATCTGGCTGTGGTTGCCAGGTGACTCTATCCTCACTGGTAGCTACAGCCATGGCAAAGACACCGCTCGGAGGGATTGGAATTTTTCCGGCGAGCGTGCCACCGGACGCCAATGGCTTGCCGTTCGCATCGTAGACAATCACAAATGGCGCCAGACTTTTTTCGATAGCGATCGGTGAAGAAGCAACCACCGAATCAGGGGTATGTCCAGCGGCAAGAGATGCAGCAGCATCTTCGGCCAGCGCGATTTGCGGATCATTGGCCGATTGCCGCATGTCTTGCTGAACTGCGCCGTACACGAGTACGCACAAGAGTGTTGCAAGGAGCGCAAGTGGAATCCAGTGTTTGAAGAATCCGTATGTCATATTGGATAGTATAATCTTTTTTTGAAAAATAAAATATCCCCTGTCCAAAGGGGGTATTTTATTTTTGCGGACCGGACGGGACTCGAACCCGCAACCCCCGCCGTGACAGGGCGGTGCTCTAACCAGTTGAACTACCGGTCCAGGGTAGCCTCGTGTACGAGGCTTGGGTTAGGCCGCAGCGGCCATTTTCTTCATTCGCTTGAGTTTCTTTTTGTCGCGCTTCACTTTGGCCAGCTTCCAGTTGGCCTTCATGAGGTTGCGTGATTTTTTTCGCATGCCCATAGAAAGAGGGTAAAAGACGATGAACATATCGTACTATATGGCCGCTCTTTTGTCAATGGATCCTGTGAAAAGAAAAAGAGAGGCCCTTGGGTCTCTCTGGATGCCTTCACTTATTCGGCGGCGGGAGCATAAATTGCCCGTTTTGCCTGGTCGCGCATGGCGGCCATCTGTTCCTCGTATGGTTTCGTCTGGGCATTGAGTTCAACCAGTCTTTGTGAGACGAAGAGCTCAATTTGTCCGACGGTGATTGCTTTGTATTTCGGGCTAAGTTGTTTGTGTCCGGCTTTGTAGCAGAATTCTCGAAATGAGACCAACTTTTCTTTCAGTTGTTCTTCTCTCTTGAGGTAGCGATTTTCAGTACCGCTTTCCTGTTCATACGAGGTGAAACCTGTTTCAATCTTTAATTCCACCTTCTCGAGTTCTTTCAAATCATTCAAAATGTTTTCACATGCCTGCCGATCGGATAGCGTAGAGGCAATGCTCTTGTACAGTGTGCGGTACTCTTCGCTGGTATGGAACAGCTGGGTACCGATTTTGTCGTCGATCACCTCGGCAAATTTTTTCCGCAATTTGAAGAGCGTGTCGCGGATTTTGGCCAATGCCTTGCTGTACCTTCTGGCACGCCCCCGGATCGCTACGGTTTGTCGGCGGTCTTTCCCCGCTGCGGTCGGCGTCCAGATCAGGATCCAACCCCAAAATCCAATCGGCGGATTTTTGTTGAGCTGTCGTTGGAAGTCGGAATCGTCCAACTCCAGTTTTCGGAGGGCAAGAGCAGCAAGTTGAAGCGTCTCTCGGACAGTTTCGCTTGA
>CAYNXQ010000005.1:0-18538 GCA_964401185.1 uncultured Gammaproteobacteria bacterium
GGCGAAACCTTGAATCCCAACTGTGCGCCAACCGATCCGGATTGCACGGTATCTGTGACGCATCCCCCGAGCACCTTTATTGTCTCAGATTATGCTGCCCGAAATGCGCTCCAAGGTTTGCAGGCTGGTGATGATGCTATTACCACCAGTACCAATGAGACCTGGCGCTATACACAGACTGGAACATGGCAAAAACTTTCCAAAACCCTTCTGACCAATATCTACCTGGTCGCAAATCTGGCTGCCCGAGATGCGCTCCAAGGTTTGCAGGCCGGCGATGTCGTCGTGGTAAGTGATATCAATCAAACCTTTGCCTACACCCAAACCGGTACATGGCAAGAATTTTCCTTATCGCATTTGGCGGACCAGTATATCGTACCTGATGCAGCAGCCCTCAATGCGCTCACCGATCTCCAATCTGGGGATACTGCCAGCGTCACGACGCTCAACAAGTCGTACGTCTGGAGCCGCGCGGGTACTTGGCAGGAAATCCTGGCGGGTACAGAGGATCACACCTATGTGGTCACCGATATCGCTGGCCGTGATGCTCTGATTGGCATCAATATTGGAGATCATGTGGTCGTCATTGGCCAAAACAAAACCTATATCCGTACCCAAAATAATACCTGGCAAGAATTGCTGGCGTCACCCAACATTGTTCGCCTCTCCAACACATACGTGGTCACCGATATCGCAACTCGCGATACTTTGACCGGCGTTCAAACTGGCGATATTGCGATTGTGACGACCCTCGACAAAACGTATATCTATTCCCAGAACAATACCTGGCACCAGATCCTGGCACCAGCAAGCAATCAAGTGCTGTCGGTAAATAGTCAGACGGGAGCTATCGTTTTGAATACTGACAACATTGCGGAAGGAGGAACCAGTAAATATTTTACCGATACGCGCGCTCGTACTGCTGTTCTCCCATTGATCAATGGAGTCAATGGACAAATTCTTACCGCCAATGGTACTGGTGGGGTTTCCTGGACTACGCCGGCAGTCGCACCTACGTATAGCGCCGGGGCGGGACTCACGCTCGTTGGCACAACCTTTAGTTTGGCAACTCCCCTCTCCATTGCCAATGGCGGAACCGGCGCAACCACAGCCATAGGCGCACGAAGCAGTCTCGGCCTTGCAATTGGAAGCAATGTTGAAGCGTGGAATTCCAATCTTGATACTTGGGCAGGAAAAACTGCTCCAGCTGGTCTGGTGGTTGGAACCGACGATGCACAGACACTTACCAACAAAACATTGGGGAACGAAAAGCTGGCTGTTCAGATATTTTCTGCAGCCGGTACAAATGATGCCGTCCCCGAATGGGATGGATCACCCGTCGTTGAACTCACCGGTGCCAATATTCTTCAGACTTTCAACTTTGGCGCTTGCAATACCAGTCTTGGAAAAACCGTCACGATCTACGTCCGCGACACTGGCAACAAAGCTCGAACGATCAATGGAACAAATACCGACCTCATTCTCCCCTTCACTGGCGGCGCCAAGGCAAATTATTCTATGAAAAACAGTGCCGGCGGCGATGTCACGGCTGCCACTTTCTATTGCGATGGCACGGACTGGATTGTCATTAGTCAATCAAAACGCTAATCGGCCAAGAAATTACGTATGTCCGACATCGCTCCTCATGGATACCATGATTTCGCTTCATCATTTCTCTTGATTATAGTTTTCAGCCTCCTTCTGCCAGTCTGTGCTCGGGGATCATCAACTGTCGGCACAATTGATCCAGGAACCTCACATTATGCCTGGAACACGGCGTACGGCTGGGTCAACTTTGCTGCCGACCAGGGCAATATCCAAGTAACCGATTCGAGGCTGACCGGATATGCCTGGGGACAAAACATTGGCTGGATCAACCTCGCGCCAATCAACTCGAGTCAGGGGGTAATCAATGATGGCAGCGGAAATCTCTCGGGCTTTGCCTGGTCAGAAAATTTTGGCTGGGTCGATTTTCAACATGTTGTCATTACGACCACCGGAAGATTTACCGGCTATGCCGAAAACCTTACAGCCGGGCAGATCTCCTTTGACTGCACAGAGTGCCAGGTGCAAACCGATTGGCGACCAATTAGCGTACGCGGCACCACCGGAGGCGGCACAACTGGCGGAGGCAACGAAACCGGTGGCGGCGCGAGCAATGGCGGCGGCACAGGATTGCCACCGCAAACACCGGCTCCAACTCCACCAGCACCACAACCGACGCCAGTAGTAACCCAACCTCCACAACCTGCAGCATCTGTACCAGCACCCGCGATCAATCCAGCGCCAGCTTCTGCCGGAGTATCGCAAATAAAAAAACCACCTGTGCAATCCGCTGTGACTGCTCCCAAGACAACAAAAACGATAGTCCCAACTACAGCGACAACCGCCACACCGCCTGAAGCCAGACAAAGCTTCCTGACGATACTCTTGCGCACCATCTGGGATGCCATCGTTTTTCTCTTTACCGGCCTCTTGAAGGGCTAGTTGAAAAGAGGAAAAGAAAAAACCCACACCGAAGCGTGGGGTAATTTGTTTAGGACAGAAACCCAGTGGCGCGGGCAATTTCTTCCGCTTCTTCGAGCATGGCCTCGATGCTCACCCGAATCCCCTCTGCCCAGAATGCTGGATCAGTCGGATTGAGTCCAAATGGCGCGAGCAATTGCACAACATATTTGCTGCTGCCAGCACGGAGCAGATCCAGGTACAGCGGTTCAAACTGGTCGCCAAGCCGCGGCCGGGCAGCATAGAGCGACTGGGTTAAGAGTTCGCCAAAGGCATACCCGTAGACATAAAATGGATCATGGAAATGCGGCACAAACGCCCACAGATGTTCAGCATGCTGATAGGTGAACACCTCGCCCGGATTGCCGTACAGTTCGTAGACGGTGCTGAGCCACAGCGTATCCAATTCCTCTACAGACATCTTTCGGCTGCCAGACCATTGCCCGGTCACTGGGTCAAAGCCGTGCAGTTGGCGTTCGAAATTGGAAAAGCCAATCTGCCGAACCACCGAGTTCATCGTGTCATTCAGCTTGCTCATGATAAGCGCCAACCGCTCTTTCTGTTTGCCTGCCCGGGCAAGTTCTTCCTTGAGATATGTGAATGTCGTCATCTCGCCAAAGATCGAGGCCGTCTCACACAGGGCGATGGATGCTTCTTGCATCAGTGGCCCCTGGGCCGCGCCAGATAGCAGTCCATGGACGCCATGTCCCAGTTCGTGGGCAAGCGTCATTACGTCGCCTGGGTCGCCCAAGAAATTGAGCAGGGTGAACGAAATTGGCGTGCCATTGGGCAATATGGTCGAGAGATTGTACGCACCCCCCTCTTTGCCTGGGATGACTGGTGCGTCGACAAGACGCTTGGCCACCATTTCTTCGACCAACCGCGCCAGGGTCGGACTAAAACTGCGATAGGCAGAGAGCACGATCGCGAGTGCCTGATCCCACGATATCTTTGTGGCATCAGTAAACGGCATGGGGGCGTTGCGATCGCTCCAGCGCAGAACCGGGATCCCCAACAGTGCTGCCTTGAGCCGATAAAACCGCCGTGCCAATGGACCAGCTTGCGCCGTCACGGTCTGATGCAATGTTTCCACGACAGCATCGGGCAGACCATTCTCTTGGTTCCGCTCATCCATCGGGTGAAGGTGGTTCCGCTCTCGCGTCTCGACTTCATGCGCGCCAGCCACCATGTACAGCGTTTGCGCGGCATACTTGGTGAAATATCCAGAAAAAACCTTGTGGATATTTTCCAACGCAGTTGCGCGAAGTTCGCCATCGGAATCTTCATTCAAGATCGCGAGCATCTGGGTCAGCGTCTTCTCGTCATCACCCCACGAGAAACGCAGATCCGCTTCCAGTTCGTGGAAAAAATCTCCCCAGGCACCCGATCCAAACGGTTCGCGCATCGTAAGCGCGCTCTCGATCGCTTCGGACAGCAGATGCGGCTTGGACCGACGGATATTCTTGATCCAGGGCAGATGCTTGGCGACCAGCGGATCAGCCTGCGCATGCTGTGCAATCACTGCGTCGTCGATCGCCACAAGCTCGTGGCTGAAGAACTCCAGATATTCGGCCGAGACAGTGCTTATCTCTTTTTGCATCCAGGCAATTTTTGCCTTGATGGCCGCGTCGCCGGTATCGAGACTCTGTCGCAGTTCCAGATAGATCGCCGGCTTTACTCCGATCACATGGAGTGTGATCATATCGCGAATAGCCTGCGGCAATGTTTGTGCCAAGTGACCGCGATGCCTGTTCTCGAATGCTTTGGCTCCCGTGGTCCAGGCACGGATGTCCTGTTCGATCTCGGGATCAGTGTCACTAGTGTACAAACTCTTCAAATCCCAACGAATGTTTCCGCCAGGAATCTGCTCCAACGCGTTCATGGTACACTCCTTTTCTTGTTTGTGTTACCCATCATCATTTATACCACGTGCCTGATTCTACCGTCAATTTTGCAGACCGGTCGTAGCTATTGGCGAGAACGCACCGACCAAAGATAATAAAAAATCAGTCCGCTGATGAGTGCGGAAAAAAAACACCACACCGAGACAAAGGTGACAGAAAAAAATAGCCAGGCAATGGACGCGCTCGTCAACACTATCAAACCAAACCAGCGAAATAGTTTTTTGCTCGAGAGAAGAATTGCGCCAACAGCCGCAATCACATAGAGCGGAACAATCCACTCGAGGCTGGGGGTAGTGGTGGCATACTCGATGCTATTGCCATTGATGCGCGGAGTGATCGGGTGCGTAAGCAAAACCGTGAGAAGGCAGAGCGCCACTACGATGCCCAGCGCCAAAAACCAACGCGTCGTGCGGCGCTGCTTGTGGTCCAGTACATAGATCACGAGCGGAGCGTAGATCGGCCACACGAGAAAGGCAAAAAACAAATACCCGTACGCGGCAAACAGATTCGCCTTGCCTTGAGTAAGCGAATTCCATTGCACACCCTCCAGCGCCTGCTGAAGAGAGAATAGGATGGGCACGATTGCCAGGATTCGATTTTTGGGTCGAGAAATAGCGATCGAACCCGCGCCGAGAACGGCCAGGACACCGCTGGAAGCGAAACTTGCCGAAGCAGAGAAGCACATACCCCACCAGTATAGCACTCGCCGGGCCTAACGACTACTGTGATCCCCTGGTTGACTGCATCAGCGATACGATGTTGCCCTCGGTATCGCGAATATTGATGAAGAGTCCAATGCCAGGCATGTCTTCTGGCACTCCAGGCGTGCGCCCGCCAATCACAGTACCGCCCGCGGCCACGACTTTCTTCATGGCATCGTGAATGTCATCGACAAGAATTGTGAGTTTGGGACAGTTGATCTCTGCGGTCTTTGTGAAAAAGCCACCATTGATCGCACCTGGATTTTTGGGCCGATTCTCTCCATTGAGTTCGGTCGTGATGGCCAGGATATAATTGCCCATCTCGGGGCCATAAAGCTCGGTCTGCCACCCAAATGCGGTCTGATAAAAATTGGCTACGCGCTGCCGATCTTCTGCCGGCATGTCAAAATGCACGACTGGGTTCATAGAAATTTTATCTTATGGAATGAATTCCCAAACACCTTCTCTATATTCAGCCGCCAGCTCTCCGCCCACCGGCATTCCATCGGTATCGTAAAACGCCACATGAATTGCAGTCGTCGATGCTTCTCCGCCTTTTTGGTAACGCCCTTTTCTCATGTATAAATATTCTGTTTTGCCTTCTTCGGTTGCAATCTCAATCTCCCACAAGTACAGACCCTTTTCATCTTCAAGTTTCCTCGTTTCTGCATACTTTTTCTCGCCCACCAATCGTTCAAAAACTGCCTGCACTTCCTCTGATGTAGGAACAATTTCTTGCCCTCCTTCAACATTGTTTGGCGTTTCGCGCATAAAATTATAGTAAAAGGACTATGTTCGCTCCCCCGATAGGATTCGGCCTTGACTCACCTCGTCTTCCGACTCGGTGGTCTGGCCACCGCCTCGCGGTCGCGCTTACAGCACATTCGCGCGACATCGCTCCGGCGTTCTCATCTACCCACGAGCAAAGCAGTTTGCTCGTTCGGGCTCGCTCACTTCGTTCGCTCCCCCGGTAGGACTCGAACCTACAACGGCCACGTTAACAGCGTGGTGTTCTACCATTGAACTACAGGGGAATAAGGCTTACAGCTTTTTCTTATAATACTTGGCAATGGCGTGATCTGCAAGGACAAACAGGACAATGAGGAAGAGAAGCGCAATCTCGCCATACCGGACATAGCGGCGCAAGAAAACGTACGACCCGCTAAAGACATACGCCAAAATGCCAATCGCGAGCAGCCAGACAGCGCTGGCAATCACATCAATCCAGAAATACCGCTTGAACGGCAGGCGCAACGCACCGGCCCGAAGCAAAATCGCATGATGAAATCCGTAGGTAAACTTGGAAATCAGGATCGTATGAAAAGGCCGTTTTTTGATATGCTCATCAAACGGCGCCGCAACTTTGGCAGCCCACCGCGCCAGGCGAGACTTGGATCCATCCAGGCGATACCCAATCCAATACCACGCGCTATCTCCGATCAGGACTCCAGATACCACAGTAAACAGCATGTCGCCAAAATCAAAAAATCCCTGATGGGTAAGAAATGCTGTGAGGAAAAGCATGGCATCACCCTCAACAAACATCCCAATAAACGTGAGCGTATAGCCAAGCGGCCGCCAAGCGACGAAATACGACAACAAGGTTGACATAAGGAGACTATGCCAGTGTACCAAATTCAGGCCCTCTTGACAAGATAAAAAATTGTTGCTACGCTAGAGTCCAACGATCTTTGACCGCCACCATTTTCACCAGGAAAGGAAACGTTCATGGAAGCGCTTCTCGCCCTTCTCCTCTTTGCAACTTTGGGCTCGGTTGGCTGGTTCTTCGTCAAATGTTTTTTTCACATTGCTCTGTGGTGCGCGACACGGCTCATTGGGATAGGCATCATTGTCCTCCTCATTGCCAGTTGCGGCGCCATGTGTGGGCACTAATATCCCCACGCCAACCCGTCGATCTTCAGGATCGGCGGTTTTCTTTTTTTACATCCACAGCAATCCAACAGTCTATCCACATTTGACGCTAGGCAAAAAAATGACCAATGTTATACTGACGACAGATCCTTACAACTGGATTGGAGGAAACATGTTTAGCAAAGAGCAGCTGGAGCAATTCGTTGCCCAGAGCTACACGCGAATCGATATGCAGAGCTCGGATCTGATCCCGAAAATTCTGCCCACTTTTCTCGAGATGGTACAAAACCCGCCGCTGGGTTCGTGGACTTTTTACTCGAACAAGCCTGGCGATCGAGATACCGGCTTGATCCGCAAGCATGGTGAAGCTGACACTGATCACAAGGTCTACTTCCATTATCGCACAGAACTGATGGACCGTTTGGAAGAAAACGGCACGGATCAAGAGCAGGGCTTTGAACGATACGTTCCGTTCTTGGACACCTGCGAGGAACTCTTCGAACGCTGTCGCCAAACACAGCGCGCATTCGCAGAGGAACTTGCTCGAGCAAGACCTGATTTGCGAGTACCTCCTCATGGCACCAATCGCACCCTGCGCTACGACGTACTTCGTCTCCTGGTCTACCGAGAGCGAAGGCAAGATCGATGTCCTTTCGATGACGCTACCGACGTGACCGCTCGCGCGCATCGCGATCGCAACAGCATGAGTTTTACTATTCAGGAAAGCCATGGCGGTCTGGAAGGAGCCCGCGGCGACAAGGAAAAGATTTACGAACCCTTCCACGAGGTCCATTCTGAACCGAACAAGCCGATCATTTTCGTCGGCGCGAAACTGCAGGATCTCCAAGGCGATCCGCACAAACTGCCTGGACTGGTCCACCGTGTCCGACAGGTGGATGGCCAGCGCTTGAATGAGCACGTCATCCGCTGTTCCATCGTGTACTTTGGCCATCCGCAAGGATACGGAAAGGTATACGAAGGCTCGACCCACTACAACAAGAAGTAAAAAACACCCGTCTGCCATGCTTGGACGGGTCTTTTTATTTACCATGAGCTTGTCGAATGGTCGAAGGATTTATTTTACCAATGTCGAAATCATTTTGCCCCAATCAGCAATCTTCTTCTCGGTATGATAGAGAAGAAACTGGTAGACAAACTGATGCAGCTGCGGCGCGGACAGTACTTCTTGACCAGAAGAAAGGCAAGCAACCAAGGCAGACACATCCGCTTCGGTCGCTCGGATACAATCAATCGGCGAAATATTCTCTGCACACGACGCGCACAATCGGCCACCTGACCGAGGAGACAGGTTGTATGCCTCTGGCACTCTGCCGCACACCACGCACACATGTAAAACAGGAGTGAACCCAAGAAGCGACAATAGTCTGATGGCAAAACGATCAAGAGAAAATAAAAAATTGCTTGACGTTGTTTCGAGTTCAAACAAAAAATCTTTGATGAGAGAAAAAATCCGCTGATCGGGTTCATCGGGATGGGTCAGCGTCTCGATCAGATGAAGCGCGTGTTGCAGCACAAGCAGATGGGGCAACGATCCATGCACAGCTCCAAATGACACAATGGCTTGGGCCGTCGTCAAATAGCGAAATTCCTTGCCGAGCGCAACATCGATTTCGGCCAGGACTCCCAATCCAAGATGCGGGCTATTTTTACTGATCGCTTTCTTCACCCCGCGCGCCAAGAGTTCGCGCTTGCCCCAATCTCTGGTATAGACCGCAATCATCTGATCGTATTCACGCACATCAGTCCGCGAGAGAACAATCGCCTCCATAGCTTGTTTACTTTTTATGCTTCAATTGCTCGAAATATGTTTGCAAAATCAACATTGCAGCTTTCTCGTCGGGGCTGGCATCGCCACCCATGCGTTTAGCCTCGGCGCTGCTAAATCGCTCGTCCACCAGATCAATCGGACAAGAAATATGCGACTTCAATTGTTCGGTAAATATTTGCACCTGTTTTGACATCTCGCTCTCTTCGCCACTGAGACCAAGCGGCAATCCGATAACGACCCGATCTGTCTTTTCATTGCGAATCAGATCAATGATCTTTTCACTTTTTCCTTTTTCATTTTGACTTTCAATCACCCCGTACGGCAAAACCACCCCGATCGCAGTATCAACCCAGGCGAGGCCAATTCTTTTCTTCCCATAATCAATGGCAAGAATATTCATAATTCGCGCGGGCGACGTGTCGCAACCACTGGACCGTTCTCTGTAATGACAATCGTGTGTTCAAAATGCGCGCTCCAGCTCCGATCTTTGGAAAAAATTGTCCAATCATCCGGGCCCAGCTCCACCTCGTGACTGCCAAGCGTGATCATGGGTTCAATCGCAATCACAACCCCGGGCTCGAGGATCCAACTCTCCAGACTTTTGTCATAATAATTGGGCACGCGCGGATCTTCATGCACAGCATGACCCACGCCATGACCAACCAAATCACGGACAATCCCATAGCGCCCCTGCGACTCCACATATAGTTGGATGTCCCGACCAATACGTGCGACACTCGCCCCCGGAGTCGCAGCCCGAATGCCAACTTCCAGCGCTTCGCGGGTAACATCAAGCAGCTTCTGCACTTTTTCGGGGATTTCTCCAACTGGAATCGTGAGCGCCGTATCAGTGAAATAGCCGCCACTGGGATCATTGGCAGGCCAGCGCATGCCAATATCAAGCGTTACAATATCCCCTTCCCGAATGATTTTGTCGGCGTGCGGGATCCCATGCACAAGTTCTTCGTTGCGAGAAAAACAAATCGTTGCCGGAAACGGCGTGTCGCCGCGACGAGAACGATAACCCTTGAAGGCCGGCTCTCCTCCAGCAGCGCGAATCAGACGCTCGGCCTCGCGATCAAGTGCATCGGCCGACACGCCGGGCGCGACCATGGTCGAGAGCGTATCCAAAATCTGGCCCATGCGCTTGCCGCCGTCCAAAATTGCTGTGATTTCTTTGGGATTTTTTTTGTACGACATAGGACATGTTTACTTCTCAAGCAACTGGCGCACTGCCGCATCCACTTCTTCCACACTTTTTTCGGCATCGATCCGGTGGAGCAATCCCTGCTCGCGGTAATAAGAAACAATTGGCACAATCGCCGTATTCCCCTGCTCGCGGATCCGTTCGGCGATCACTTCGGGCGTATCGTCGTGCCGAGTTACCAGAGCTCCTCCGCATACAGGGCAAGCCGAGAGCTGCTGGTTCTCTTTGCTATAGGCAACAATATGACCACACACTGCGCAGACCCGTCGTCCAGTCAGTCGTTTCATAATCGTCTCGTCGGACAGCGCCATTTCAATCGCGATCACTGAATCTGACAGTCCGTGCTCGACAAAAAATTTGGAAAATTCTTTGGCCTGATTGACAGTGCGAATAGCGCCATCGAGCACCACACCATGATGCTCGCGAAGCGCGTCGATGATAGCAGCAAATGCCACGCGAAAAATCAATTGGTCGGATACAAGTTTGCCATGCTTCATTTGTTCCAATTCTTTTTGATCCGCAGGAGAGATATCAGAACTTTTGGCCAATGTACGCAGCAAATCGCCGGTCGAAATATGAACGGCCTGATAGCGCGCAGCAATTTTTTTGGCCTGGGTCCCCTTGCCCGAACCCGGCACGCCAATGAGAATAATCACTTTGGGAATCATAGAGGACTGTACTATAACAAAAGCGCCCCGACATTGTCGAGGCGCCGCAGAAATTGGTTAGACGTGATCGTATTCATGCATGGTCACTTGCGCCTCGATCTGCTTGGCTGTCTCGATGGCGACGCTGACGACGATCAGCAAGCTGGTGCCGCCAATCGCCAGTGATTGGGTGCCGGTAAAGGCGCGAACTGCCAGAGGCAGAATGGCAATACTCGAAAGGAATAGCGCTCCGAGCAAAATCAGACGATTCATGGTGCGAGCCAAATATTCTTCCGTCTGCTTGCCTGGCCGGATGCCTGGGATAAATCCGCCCTGTCGCTGCAAATTCTCGGCAATTTTTTCTGGCTGAAAAATAATGGCTGTATAGAAATAGGTAAAAGCAAACACCAAGACAAAATAAACAATCGCGTAGTAGAGCTGATTTTGGAAGAAAGTAGTGACTGCGGTGGCGAATGCCCCAATCGCGCCATGATAACCGATAAAAAACTGCGCGATCATGGTCGGAAACAAAATGATGGAAATGGCAAAGATAATCGGGATGACGCCGGCCATATTGACACGCAGCGGCAGATGAGTCGCAACCGATCCGACTCCCGAGCGACCGCCCGCGGCTTGCTTGGCATAGGTCACAGGAATATTGCGCTGAGCTTCACTCACATACACCACGCCGACAATCGTGACCAACCCAACCAGGACAAACAACAAATAGGTGTAGAGATCAGATGGATTGTAGTTGACCGCGGCGGTCTGCACTGCCTGTGGCAAAGCCGAAATGATGCCTGCAAAAATGATAAGCGAAATGCCATTGCCAACTTTTTTCTCGGTGATGAGTTCGCCCAGCCACATGAGAAATGTCGTGCCCGCAACCACCGTGCACAAGATCACAAACATGCGCGCAGACGAAACGGTGCCCAGAACTCCTGGGCTAGACTGGCGAAGCAATTTGATAAACCCAAAGGCCTGAAGAAATGCCAAAGGAACGGTAGCAAGACGAGTGTAATTGTTGATGCGCTGCTGGCCAGATTCACCTTCTTTGGAAATCTCTTCCAGGCGCGGGATGACCATGGACAAGAGCTGGAAGATAATCGAAGCAGTGATATAGGGAGCAACACCCAGCATGACGACCGACAAGTTGCGAATATTGCCGCCGGAAAAAACATTGAGAAGTCCAAAAATCTGATTGCTATCAAGAAACGCGCGAAGACTGGGGCCATTGACGCCAGGCACGGGAATGTGGGACACGAATCGATAGACGACCAGCATGCCCAAAACAAACAGCAGGTTATTTCGAACCTCACGAATGTACCAGATGCGTCGGATCTTCTCCCACATAGGGAATGTTTAAAAGATAATGGAACCGCCTGTTTTTTCGATGGCTGCAATGGCGCCTTTGCTTGCCAGACAATTTTGGATCGTAATTTTTTTGGTGAGCGTACCGGTGGCAACAATTTTCACGCCAAAATCCGGGGTGTCAATCACATTGCGCTTTTTGAGATAAGTCGGAGTGACCACGTCGCCAGCTTGACAGATGCGTTCCAGCGTCGCGAGCGTCACCACTTCGCGCTTGGGAACCAAACTGACAAAGCCGCGATTCTTGGGGATCTTCTGCAAGGCTTTTATGAATGCGCGAATCGCCGTGCGGCTGCGCCCGCCCGTGCGGGCGCGCTGGCCCTTGGTTCCACGGCCAGCGGTCGTGCCTCGGCCAGTGCCGTGGCCACGACCCAGCCGCCGACTGGTCTTGCGACTGCCGGATGCGGCGGAAATAGTATGAGGTGCGAGAGTCATAAAGGCAAATTAAACCGTAGGAGCGGCTTCAACTTTCTTTGGACGGTTCGATGGACGAACAGGCTTGAAAGATTCGAGTGCGGCAAAAGCAGCTTTCAAATTGGTCAATTTATTGTTGGTCTTGCTCAAAATCTTGGCCGAAGCATTTGGAACGCCAGCCAATTCGAGCACAATGCGCACAGCCGAACCGGCGATAATCCCCGATCCGCGCGGCGCTGGCTTGATCATCACGCGACCGGCCTTGTACTTGGCTTCTACGCGATGCGGCACAGTGTCGCGGACAATCGGGATTTTGATCATGTGTTTCTTGGCCTGATGCACCGCTTTGTTCACTGCCAATTGCACATCTTTGCCCTTGTCAATGCCAAAGCCAACTCGGCCACGGCGATCGCCAATCACAACACAGGCGCGGAAATTCATTTGCTTGCCGCCCTTGGTCACGCGTGTGACTCGAGCCAAATCAATAATTTCCTGATCAAATTCAGGCTTTTCTTTACGCATGCGTGGTCCTCGTTGTTTTCCTTTTCCTTGTTCCATAGACGAAATTTAAAATTGCAAACCGCCATCACGGGCGCCTTCGGCCAATGCGGCGACACGGCCATGATAGGCGTATCCAGCGCGATCGAATACCACCATTGTAATCCCCTTGGCTTTGGCTTTCTCGGCAAGCGCTTTGCCCACGAGATAGGCTACAGCTACTTTGCCCTTTCGTTCACCTGCATCACCAATTTTGGCGTCAGACTTACTATTGGCAGATACCAAGGTTTTGCCAGCCTCATCATCAATCAACTGGGCAGACATTCCCAAAAGACTGCGGAAAACGTTCAGGCGTGGTCGGCTGGCAGTACCAGAAATCTGCGCTCGGACTCGAGCGCGACGACGTTCTCGTTTTGGAAGTAATGATTTCATAGAGTTTCAGGAAAAAACAGATTAGGCAGCAGCCGCTTTGGCAGCCTTACCAGCCTTGCGACGGATCACTTCATCCATATATTTTATGCCCTTGCCCTTGTAGGGTTCTGGCTTGCGGATGGCGCGGATCTCGGCAGCGGTGCGGCCCAAAAGTTCAATATCTGGACTGGTAAGCGTCATGACGTTTTTTTCTACAGTAACAGCAACCCCCGCTGGCATGACAAAAATTACTGAATGAGAATAGCCAACTTCGAGCTTTAGGTCTTTGCCTTGAGCTGCGACGCGGTACCCGACACCATTGATCTCGAGCTGCTTGCGGAAACCAGTCGTGACACCCACGATCATATTTTTGATATGCGCAGCGGTCGTGCCCCAAAGTGAGCGGACTTTTTTGTTTTCTTTATCTTTGACGTCCACAGCGATGTTATTGTCGGCAATCTGAACCGAAACACGAGCGTCAATCGGACGAGTCAATTCTCCCTTAGGGCCTTTCACGACAATGATGCCATCGGCAATCGTGACCGTTACTCCAGCTGGAATGGTGAGTTGTTGTTTTCCAATACGTGACATACAAGTTTTAGTATACCGAACAAATCACTTCACCGCCGACCCCCTGCTTCTTGGCTTCTTTGTTGGTCAGAAGTCCGCGAGAAGTCGAAAGAATGGCAATGCCGTATCCTGTGGCAACCGATGGAATATCATCTGCTTTGCGGTACATGCGATATCCTGGCTTGCTCTCGCGCTTGATCATCTGAATAGCGGGCTCTCGATCAATATATTTTAGCGTCAAGACGAGCACTGCTGGCTTTTCATCACGAACACTCACGTCGGCCAGGTAGCCCTCGTGCTTCAAAATTTCAGCGAGGCGGAGCTTCAGTTTGGACGCAGCAAGTTCCACGGTCGCCTTGCGGGCGCGTTGAGCATTGCGGATGCGGGTGAGCATGTCGGCGATTGGATCAGTCATCATACAAAAATACGTAATTTACCAGCTCGACTTACGAACTCCAGGGAGCTTCCCATCGTTCGCGAGTTCGCGGAAACAGATGCGACACAAGCCAAACTTGCGCATAAAACCGCGCTTGCGGCCGCACTTCCAGCAACGGCGAACAATCCGGGTGCTAAATTTCGGCTTGCGATTCGATTTGGCAATTTGTCCTTGAGTCGCCATAGCAGGTTATTTATCTCTAAAAGGAAATCCGAGCGCGGTCAGGAGCGCCAAGCCTTCTTCTTTTGATTTCGCTGTCGTGACTACCGTTACTTCCAATCCATAAAAGCGATCATTCATTCCAGCAGTTACTTCCGGAAAAGCCACCTGTTCTTTGAAACCAATCGTATAATTCCCTCGCGCATCAAAACTCTTGCGGTTGATCCCGCGGAAATCGCGCACGCGCGGCAGGGTCAAATTGACGAGCTTGTAGAGGAAATCATACATGTGAGTACCGCGAAGCGTCACCGAGATGCCGATAGGCATACCCTGGCGGATCTTGAAGTTGGAAATGGATTTTTTGGCTTTATTGTGTACTGGCTTCTGCCCACTAATGGCGGTCAAAGTTTTTTCCACATGTTCAATCAACGCCTTATCTTTGACATTGCGGCCATAGCCAATATTCAAGACCACCTTCACCACATGGGGGACTTGCATGACATTGGTATACCCAAATTGCTTCTGGAGCGCAGGTACGGCTGTCTTTTTGTAGGTTGTATACAAAGCTGATTCCATACATTAGTCAAGAAAAGCGCCGGTTCGTTTGGCAATGCGTTTTTTGGCATCACCTTCAATCTTGTAGCCAATACGGCTGGGTTGCTTGCTTGCAGGTTCAATCACCATTACATTGCTGGCATGGATCGGTGAGGCAAGTTCAATCACTTGGCCCTTCTCTCCATTTTGGCGTGGGCGAATATGCTTCTTGCGCAGGTTCACTCCCTCGACCACAACATAAGCCTGCCCATTCGAGGCATTTTTCAGGACCTGAATCACCTTGCCAGATTTGGCTCGATCTCGTCCAGAAAGCACTTTTACATTGTCACCGGTTTTGATCTTCATATTAAACAACTTCTGGAGCAAGAGAAATAATTTTTTGGAATCCTCTGGTGCGCAGTTCGCGAGCCACAGGTCCAAAAATACGGGTGCCTTTTGGCTCTTTGTTGGCTTTGTCGATAATCACGGCCGCATTTTCATCGAAACGAATGTATGTTCCATCTTTGCGGCGGAGTTCTTTGTGCTGACGGACAATCACGGCATGCACCACTTCGGATTTCTTGATCAGTCCGCGTGGCGCAGCTTCTTTGACAGCACAAGTAATCACGTCCCCAATCTGGGCATAGCGTTTCTTGTACCCGCCAAGCACACGAATACACATGAGCTTTTTGGCTCCGGTATTGTCGGCAACGACGAGGATGGAACGATGCTGAATCATACAAAAAACTTAGGCCTGCTTGGCAGTAGTTACCGCGACCAAGCGCCAGCGCTTGGTGCGACTCATTGGGCGGCATTCTACAAACTGAACCAGGTCACCCACCTTGGCCCGACCAATCTCATCATGGACTGCATAGGTATGACTTACATGATACTGTTTGCGGTATTTGGAATGCATCTTCACCGTCTTTACCACCACATGAATCGTTTTTGGCGTGGCAGCGCGAACCACCTCGCCCTGAAATTGGCGATAGTTTGGTGCGATTCTTGATGCTTGAGTTGTCTTTTTCTTATCTGCCATATGCAATAATTTATTTGACTGCCTGTTTCTGACCAAGCATGGTCAATATCTGGGCAATCGTTTTGCGGACAACACGAATTGATCGGACATTCTTCAGTTCTCGCGCTGCGACAGAAAATCGCAGTCGGTGAAGCTCGGCTCGTTTCTCGGCCAAGAGCTCGCGCAAGGCTTTTTCTCCCAAATTTTTGATTTCAGCAAAATCCATAGATTACACTTTTTTGACAAATTTGGCTTTGATTGACAATTTGTGCTTGGCGGCAATCAGAGCCTCGGCAGCAGCCGCTTCGGTCAAACCATCCATTTCGAATAGTACAGTGCCAGGCTTGACAGTGCAGACATAATGATCTGGCGTTCCCTTGCCTCCGCCCATTGGCAATTCATTTCCTTTCTTCGTAATAGGGCGATCAGGAAACACACGAATCCAGATCTTGCCACCACGTTTGACATAGCGGGTCAAAACACGTCGTGCGGCTTCAATCTCGCGAGATGACAGCCAGCCATGGGTCATGGCACGCAAACCATAACTCCCAAACGCAACCGTGTTGAGACGGGTAGCCACGCCCTGGTTTGGCCGGCGCGGATAATGCCATTTGCGATGTTTGATCTTTTTTGGGAGCAACATAAATTATTAGAGAGCGTCAGTACGCATCCGGCGCGGTTTTGGCGCTTCTTCGGCTTGGGCAAATTTGTCCTTGCGGCCAAATACTTCGCCATGATAAATCCACACTTTGATGCCGATCTTGCCGTAGAGCGTATAGGCAGCAACCGATGCATAATCAACATCACTGCGCAGAGTAATCAAAGGGACTGAACCAGCAGCCAATTTTTCGGTACGGGCAATTTCGGCGCCATTCAAGCGTCCACCAATACTGATTTTGACTCCCAAAGCGCCTGCTTTCATCACCCGTTCGATGGTTTGTTTCATCACGCGGCGAAAAGGCATGCGGCGTTCGATATCCCCTGCCATAGTCTGAGCCACCACCATAGCGGAAAGCGCTGGGGAACGGACTTCCTGAATATTCAGTTTCACCTTGAGGGACATCTGCAAATACTGGCGTTCAATTTGCTTGCGCACATCATCCAATCCAGCTCCGCCGCGGCCGATAATCATACCAGGCTTGGCTGCAAAAATAGTGACGGTCATGGTGTTTGGTCCGCGCTCGACCCCAATCGAATCAATATGCGCGTCCTTGAATTTTTTCTGCAAAAATTCACGGATACGAATATCCTGCTCGGCAAAATGAGCGTAGTTTCTTTTGGAAAACCAGCGGGAATCCCAGGTGTAGATCACCTGCGTGCGATGAATTTTTGGATGAACCTTATGACCCATACAAGTGATAAGTTCGAATATCGAAATTCGAATTTCTAAATGTTATGCTTGTGATTTCTTTGCAACCTTCTTCACCGCTTTTTCTTTTTTTGGCTTGACCGCTTCTTCTTTTTTCATCTCTGCCTGTACTTCTGTTTCTTTGGTTTCAGTCTCTTTCTTCTCTTCTTTCATAGCACCTACCGTCGGAGTACCAGACAACACTAGGGTAATATGGGCAGTGCGTTTGCGGATTGGCGCCGATCGGCCCATAGCGCGCGGCATCGCCCGATACAAAATCGGACCACCATCAACAAATCCTTTGGTCACGACCAGTGATGCTTCGTCCAAATCATGGTTATGCTTGGCATTGGCAATCGCCGACTGAAGCAGCTTGGCCACTGGACGAGCTCCCGTCTTCTTGGAAAACTGCAATTCCTGCAATGCGGCCGTTGCTTTCATACCACGAATCAGGTCAACAAGCAAGCGGACCTTGCGAGGACTCATGCGCAGATAACGGAGTTTGGCTTGTGTTTCAAGAGTGGTTGCCATACAAAATTATTTCTTCTTTTCCGCTGGTGCGGAAGCTGGTGCAGCGGCGCCAGTGGCAGCTTTTTCCTGTTCTTTCTGCATTTTGCCGCCATGACGGATAAACTTGCGGGTTGGGGAAAACTCACCCAGACGGTGTCCAATCATGTTTTCATCGATCAGGACGGAGATAAAATCTTTACCATTGTGGACAAGAAAAGTCAAGCCCACCATCTCGGGAGTAATGGTAGAAGCACGCGACCAAGTCTTGATCGGTTTGCGGTCGCCTCGGGTGCGGGCCTTGGTCACTTTTTCCAAGAGCTTCGCGTCAACAAATTGTCCCTTTTTCAAACTGCGTGACATACAGATTAGTCTTTATCGCCTTTCTTTTTCCGACGCGTAACAATAAATTTGTTGCTCCATTTGTTGTTTTTACGGGTCTTTACGCCCATGGCTTTCTTGCCCCACATGGTCTTTGGACCGCCCTTGAGACCGATTGGACTATGCCCTTCACCACCACCATGCGGGTGGTCAACTGGGTTCATGTTCTTGCCTTTCACGCGAGGACGAATGCCACGATGGCGCATGCGTCCGGCCTTGCCCCAGCGAACCAATTGATAATCTGGGTTGCCGACGCGGCCAACTGT
>CAYNXQ010000006.1:0-16376 GCA_964401185.1 uncultured Gammaproteobacteria bacterium
AATTGCGGCCGGGAGAAAATACGGCATAGGAAGAAATAAAGGGGATCTTGCCCGCCATGGCCAGGCCAGCTGCAATCGCCGCCATGCTTTGCTCGCTTACCCCCATCTGTACAAATCGATCGGGAAATTTTTGCTTGAAGCCAAGTGATCGAGTGGACTCGGTCAAGTCCGCGCACAATACAACCACGCGAGCATCTTTTTCTCCAGCAATCACAAGACCCTGGCCATACCCATCACGAGTTGGCTTCTGCTCGAGTTTGCTCACATCGTAGAGATCAGGATGAAGAGGAATTTTTTTACCAAATAACATATTATTGGTGTTCCGACATAATCTTGCCCTGCAAAGTACGCAGATCATTGAGTGCCGCCCGCGCCTGTTCGGCATTGGGCGGATTGCCATGCCATTCAAACTTTCCTTCCATAAAAGAAACGCCACGCCCCGGAATCGTGTGCGCAATAATGGCCGTTGGTTTTTCAAAAATCGTTTTGGCTTCTTCCACTGCCCCTACAAAGGCGGCAATATCATGACCGCTGACCTCGATCACATGCCAATTGAAAGCTTCGTATTTGGCGCGCAGCGGCTCGAGCGGCATGATGTCTTCGGTAAAGCCATCGATCTCGATATTGTTGCGATCAACGACAACTGTAAGATTGTGGAGCTTGTTGCGGCCAGCAAACAGGGCTGCTTCCCAATGAATGCCCGTGCCATGCTCGGCATCCGACGTGAGGCAATAGGTATGCCATTTCTTATCATCCATACGAGCGGCATAGGCCAAACCAGCCGCCTGCGACAGCCCACTCCCCAGCGGTCCAGAGGTTGTCTCGAGCCCAGGCAACCTAGTGCGTTCCGGATGTCCTTGAAATTTGGAACCAAATTTGCGCAGTGTCTTCAACCATTCGCGCGGATAATATCCCGCTTCAACCATAGTCGCGTAGCGCACCGGACAGATATGACCATTGGAGAGAATCAGTCGATCCCGATCTTCCCACAATGGATTCTTGGGATCATGATGCAAAATATGAAAATAAAAGGCGACAAAAATATCGGCCATGTCAAGCGGCCCGGCGCTGTGTCCAGACTTGGCTTCGAGCAGCATCTCGATAATATCTTCGCGCACTTTGATTGCAATTTCTTCCAGTTTTTTTACCTTGTCGTCGTGAATCACGGGCATAATTTTTCTTTCTCTATCATAACATGCCTGCCGCCAGCACAACAATAATGATATCCACTTTTGTTTTCCAAAAAGAAAAGCCTGTGTGATGTTCACAGGCTGTACGAATTAATCCTCGAGTTCAAAGAACGTGGTGTTGATGCAGATGCTAAAGTGGTCTTCCGCTTTTTGCCGTCCCGCTTCGGTCTTGGCAGCAGCATTCATCCAATTGGGGAAATCGAGCCGCAGAAGCGCTCCACCCTCTCCGCGTCCGTCGGGGGTTTGCTTTGCTCCAGCATTGCCCTGGCCAAAATTCTTCTTCAAGAATGGATCCAGCGCCAGCGACCGATTGGTCGATCGCGCGCTGATTCGGATCGTCTGATTTTCTGGTCCAGAGACAATGCCCCAGACAAGGACTGCCGTCACCCCATCTTCACGGAGCAATTCATCGGCAATCATGGCCAGCTGATCACTATCTTCCGATTTGATATAGCCCATGTTGGCCACCAGTTTGCCGCCATTGCGTGTGCGATGCGACAGGGCATAAGCCATATTCTCGTAGAAGCTTTCTGGCAAGGTGTAATTGATGAGCTGCATCAACTCATCGTTGGATTTCACCAACTCCCGAACAAATCCGTAGGCAGCGCGATCGCGGGGTCCAGCTGCGACCTGTGCCTTGGTATCGGTATAAATTCCCAGGGTAAGGAGCAGTGGAATATGCCCATCAAGCACCGTCTCCGTGGCTTTGGCCAGTTCGGCCACCAGCGTACTGGCAGCTCCGACTTCTTCGATCCAGTAAAATTGATTGTCCTTAGCCCGTCCATTCTCGCCCCGATGATGATCAATCACAATCGCCGGCTCGCGACCGGTGAACTTTTCACCCAGTCGACTTTCCAAAAGCGAGTGCGAATCAACCAAGACAAGTGTCGCATCATTGGTCAGAGTATATTCCCCGATGAACATCATGTCACGATGCAGGTTGCAGTGATTGAATATGGCCTGATTTTGGGGATGGGCCACGTGACCTGCATAGACAATACGCACGGTGGACGGGCCAGTCCGTACATGATTGAGAATCACAGCCAAGGCCATGGCTGCACCGATCGCATCTGGGTCGACGGCTGCCACGATGATGACAAATTCTCCAGTCCCCTGCTGCACGACGCTTTTGAATTTTTCCAGACGCTCGGACGTCAGGCCCTTGCCATTCTCCATGATTTCCTCCTTTGGTTGTCAGATCAAATCACGCATGGAGCATAGCGCAAAACAGCCTCTCTGTCAATGCCTGCTTTACCTGCTTCGCCCACTTTGTTATACTCAAATCCTAATACCAAAACCTAACACCTAAACATATGTTCGAACCCATGAACTTCGATCGTTTGATCGGCACCCAGGGCTTTTCCGATACGCTCCTCAAAAATCACTTCACACTCTACCAGGGCTATGTAAAAAACAGCAACACCCTCGTCGACACCTTCAAAAAAATGCGCGACGAAGACAAACTTGCCACCACCGAAGCGGCCGAACTACGCCGCCGATTTGGCTGGGAGTTCAATGGCATGCGGCTGCACGAATTGTATTTTGGCAATATGGCAAAAGGTGGAGTGGCTCTGGAAAAGGGCGAACGGCTGGGCAAAAAAATCGCCGAAGACTTTGGATCCATGGATGTCTTCATGAAAGAATTCAAAGCGATTGGCGCGGCTCGCGGCATTGGCTGGGCAGCGCTGGTCTATGACAAACAATCAGGGCACCTGATGAATCTGTGGGTGAACGAACACGATGTTGGCCATCTCGCGACCGCCACGCCAGTTCTGATTCTCGACGTCTTCGAACATGCCTACATCACCGATTACAGTCTCAAACGCGCTGATTACATCGAAGCGTTCTTCGCAGCGATTGACTGGAATGTGGCCAACGATCGATTGACCTCTGCGATGTAGCACTTCAACTTCACTCGGCATAAAATAAAAGAACCCTCGACGCGTTGTCGAGGGTTTTGGTTTCTACCATGGATCAGGGCTTGTTCCACTTTGTGCCCTCTCGTAATAATTCGATAAATAACGGCGCACCTGCTCCTGAATTACCAGGGGGTTATTTACTTCCAAGCCTTCTCGTTCGCAATAACGAAAGAAAATTATGATCCTCGTTTGCGTACCATCCTGAAGCATATGACTTGCCGCTTGCACAAAGTCCGTATGAAACTGGGGGTCGGATGGGATCGGTACAAGTGGTTGGTCTGCAGGGCCATATCCAACAGGTGAAGAGATTATCACTGTCTCTATGGCATATCGAAGCCCATCCCCGCTGATAGTCTTACCTGATTCACCCAACCAATCAAACTGCCGGCGATACTCATATCCGGCGCGAAATTGGGCGATTTCCTCGCAGTCTGGTGGAAGTGAACGAAATGCGTTCAAAAGCAGTTCCCGCTTCTGTTCCATTGAGAGTTCCATGATTTCCTCCTGTTGTTTTGACATTATTTCGACAGAAGTTGCCGAATCAATGCAGGCCACAATTCTGTGAGCTGAAGAATGCAAAACACAATGATCGGGGCGCCGATAATAAGTTGCCCCATATTCTCCTTCATTCGTATGACTCGCACAAATTCTCTCATCACCATCATGGTGCCGAAAGTCATTGGCAGTGTTATCATCAAAAGAACAAAGGTTTTGAACCTCATGGTTTCCTCCTTATTTCACTCTACCGGACAAAAAATTCCCAGTCAATACCAAAAACCCGCCCTGAATGGAATTGAAGGGCGGGTTTTTTTCTTACAAGCTTACCAGCGTACAAACTTACTTTACTCACTCTAGTAGTCGCGCAACTTGCTGATCACGTCCATAGTCTGAATCTTTTCCAATGCTTTGGCTTCGATCTGGCGAATACGTTCGCGGGTAACATCGAATTCTTTGCCGACTTCCTCCAGCGTGTGGGTCACGCCATCGGTAAGCCCAAAGCGCATCTCAAGAATTTTCTGCTCGCGCGGCGACAAATCCTTGATCGCGTCGCGAATATAGTCTCGGAGAAGTTGCACTCCCGCGGCATGCGCGGGCGAGACATTTTTTACATCCTCGATAAAGTCGCCGAGCTGCGAATCGTCGTCATCATCGCCGACTGAAGTCTCGAGTGAAATGGTTTCTTGAGAAATCTTGATGATGTGTTTTACCTTTTCCAGCTCTTCACCCATTTCGGCGGCCAATTCTTCGGGAGTCGGATCACGGCCCAAATCCTGCAGCAAGCGGCGCTGTACCTGCTGGAAGCGATTGATGGTCTCCACCATGTGCACAGGAATACGAATGGTGCGCGACTGATCCGCCAGGGCACGGGTGATCGCCTGACGAATCCACCAGGTGGCATAGGTAGAAAATTTGTAGCCGCGGCGGTAGTCAAATTTCTTCACGGCGCGAAACAGCCCAATGTTTCCTTCCTGGATCAAATCCAGCAGTGACAACTGCTTGCCCACAAATTTTTTGGCAATGGAAACCACCAGACGCAGGTTGGCCTCGATCATTTTGCGTTCTGCTTCTTTGTCGCCGCGTTCTTTGCGCTTGGCCAGCGCTACCTCTTCTTCGGCATCGAGGAGTGGGATCTTGCCGATTTCGCGCAGATACATCTGGATCGAATCCTGAGAAATACTGCCCAGATCAAACGAGCCTTCCATATCTGGCTGGGCGCCGCGAAATTGCTTCAGGAGCGCTTCGGTTTCTTTGGGCTGACCCAAAAGCCCTTCTTTCATCTCGACATACGAAACGCCATTTTTGTCGATGGCATCAAGAAATCCTTCAAAAAAATCCAAATAATGCTCCACGCGCGGAAACGCGATCAAGACCTCGGCTTCGGTGACAAATCCGCGGCCGCGAGCTTTGTCGACCAGATGGAGCAAATGCGCCTCGGTTGGCGCGACCACCACTTCTGGCGGAGCGGCTGGAAGTTTGAGACTCACCTGCTTGGGTTGAGTCTTCTTGCCTTTTTTGTGAGCACCATGCCGACGGAGGGCAGATGGTTTCGGAGACTTGGTCCGATGAGTAGCAGCGCGGGTGGCTGCATTGTAAGCCTTGGTTTTGCGCGCCTTGGCCGAACGATAAATTGTGCTTCGCTTTGCCATGAAAAAATATTACACGTGTCGAAGCGTTTCAAATTGTTGGAATAACGCTCGGAGACTTTCGGCGTCATTCGTTTTTTCGGCTGCCTCAATAGCCAGCTTCAATCGGTCGCGCTCTTCCTTTTCCCATTCCCGGATAGCTTCTACAGTCAGGAGTTGCAATTCTTTTTCCCGCTGGTCCATTGGCAAATCGGCATACAACAAATCTCCTTGCAGAAGGAGCGTATCTACGAGCGCTTGATTATCCGGTGGAATTGCGGCACGGAGTTCTTGAGGAGAAAAGACACTTCCTGAAGTATATCGCATGCGGAGAGATTCGTAAAGAGCCCGATAGGGCGAACCAATCAGGGTTGGCATCACGAGATCCAAGCGAGGAGAAAAGAAGAATTGCGGCGTGTGGCACAAGAGCGCAAATAGTCGTGTGAGTACCCGGCTCAGTCGCCCTTCTGGCGGCGCTGATGATAGCGCCTTTGACGAGGAAGCAGTGGCCCGCGGAGTTTTCTCTTCATGACGCAGACGACGCATATCTTCGCGCAGCACGCTCACGTCCACCGACAAACGACCCCCCAATTCGCGCAGCCAATGATCTGCCTCGACCGCAAAAGGAATCCGGGCAATATCCGTCAAAAGTTCGTTGGCGATCGTCTGTTTGTCTTTGGGATCATGGATATTTTTTTTGGAGAAGGCGCGGTTAAAATACCACGACATAATTTCTTCGGCCTGCTCCACTGCCGAGAACCAGACAGCGGGATTTTTCTTCAAACATTCATCCGGATCTTTGCCTGCACCCTCGGGAATACGAATCACGCGAATATTCATCCCCTCAGCGAGCGCCACATCAATCCCGCGCTTGGCCGCTGCAATCCCAGCTGCATCAGCGTCAAAAGCAATGGCAATATTATTTGAATAGCGTTTCAAAAGTTTCACTTGCTCCAGGGTGAGCGCGGTGCCGCTGGTAGCTACCACATTGCGCATCCCGGCTTCGTGACAGGCAATCACATCCATCTGCCCTTCTACCATCACCGTCAAATTTTTGGCGCGAATTTCCTGCTTGGCCTTGTTCAAAGCAAAGACCACGCGCGATTTGTCATAGAGACTGGTCTGCGGCGTGTTCACATATTTGCCTCCTGAATGTTCGGTCTCGACGAGCACTCGGCCAGTAAACCCGACAATCGTGCCATGCACATCCCAAATCGGAAACATGATGCGTCCCCGAAATCGGTCATAAAAACTATTTTTACCCTCCCGTTTGATCGACAGTCCAGCGGCCACCAAGTCATCGACCGCATAGCCTTTCTTGAGCAGATACTGAGTAAGCAAATCCCATTGTTCGGGCGCATAGCCCAGCGACCACGCGTCAATGGCGCCGGACGAGAGTCCGCGCAGGTTCAAATAATTCCGGGCCCCCTCGGCAGCAGGAACATTGAGGAGAATGTGATGAAAAAACCGCGCCGCAATGTCCACAATATCTTTCAAGCGATTTTTTTGACTGGTATTCACTTCGCTGCGCGTGTTGGTCAGCTGTACTCCGGCGCGATTGGCCAAAAATTTCAAGGCTTCGATAAAATCCAATCCTTCTATCTCCTCCACAAAAGAAAAGATATCACCACCCTTGGCACATCCAAAACAATGCCAGCTCCCCCGCTCGCGGTTGGCCATGAACGATGGGCTTTTCTCGTGATGAAAAGGACACAAGCCTTTGTGATTCACTCCTGCCGGTTTCAGTGCAACATATTCTCCAATCAAATCAACCACATCAATTTTTTCTTTGACCAATTCAACATCATTCATATGCTGGTAGAGTAACCCAACCACGACACGAAATCAATGGAAAAAAAGACGCCCAAGGTTTCCCTTGAGCGGAGTGCGAAAGAACGATTGACTACCGGGAGATGGTGATGCGGTAGCCCGACTGATCCTGCGTCTGCCAGTGTTCGATCTGGGGTGCGAGACCAGCGCGTTTGCAGGCGTGGAAGAAGTCGGCTGCCCTGCCGATGAGCGAACTGGAATCGAGAAGCATTTTTTGCCAACCCGTTTCCGTATTTGCCCGAAGGTTGGGCTTGTAATCCAGCCTTAATTCCAGATCGCGTGCCACCACCCGGTAACTCGGCGGCAAGTTTTCCAGCGCCTTGACGCATCGCTCGAGAACCCTCTCATCCCAGCTTGTCTGCGGCGTTCCTGGGGTCATCACTCCTCCTTCTTCCCACTCCCAAACAAGGTGCCTGGGAGACAAACCCAGCATAGTCCAGGGGCAAGCTTTTTGTCAACCCGACCGGTGGATAAGGTTTTTACTCAACCCAGGCTTGATTTTTTCTCTTCTTTTCCATATACTTGGAGCCAACTATGCCTCTCACTCTTGCCTCGCTCCATCTGCTCCAGACCGCCATTGGTTTTGGATTATTTTCGTGCCTTGTTAGTTTTCTGTGGGCGCCGTTTTTGACCAAACTGCTCTACAAATACCATCTCACTCGGCATCCCGAATACGATGCCACGCTGGCCATGGGCGCACGCCGAAGCAAGGTGGGTGTGCCAGTGATGGGCGGACTGCTGGTGATCGTCACTGTTGCGGTGATTACGTTTTTCTTCAATTGGGAAAGAAAGTTTACCTGGGTGCCGATTGGGGTGATGCTACTCTCGGCTGCGCTTGGCGGGATCGACGACATCTTGAATATCTACGGCCACGAGCGCCGCAATCGACCGATCAAGCATGTGCTGCGCCTGATTCGCGTGCATCACGACTGGACGACTCGCCTATGGCTTACAATCACCTTGCCCTGGTCGATCTTCAAGCGCGCGTCATTGTGGTTTGGCTCGCATCCGGGTCGCGGCATTCATGTGCACGAAAAGCTGATCCTGCAATTTCTGGCCGGCGGCATCACGGCCTGGTGGATTTATGTGAAGCTGGGAGAAAGCTGGCGTCATCTCTTTATTCCGTTCGACGGCTTTGTCACGATTGGCTGGTGGATCATTCCATTGATCATTTTCTTTGTCATGTTTACTGCCAATGCGGTGAATGTGGCCGATGGCATGGATGGCCTGGCTGGCGGGTCGCTCCTCATTACCTTCTCGGCGCTTACCCTGCTCTCGTGGGTTGAGGGTTACCAAAACATTGCAATTTTGAATGGCACAGTGGTCGGCGCGCTCCTTACTTACACTTATTTCAATATCAAACCAGCTCGTTTCCAGATGGGTGATGTAGGGTCGCTGGGGCTCGGATCGCTTCTGGCCATCAATACCATTGTCATGAACCGGATGCTGCTTCTCCCCTTCCTTGGATTTATCTTTTATGTCGAACTGGCCAGTGTGGTGATTCAAGTGCTTGGTCGCTACACCCTTGGTCGGCGCATCTTTCGCATGGCGCCGATTCATCACCATTTCGAACTCCGCGGCTGGAGCGAAGAAAAGACCGTGATGCGTTTCTGGATTATTCATGCCGCCTTTGTCCTCTTGGGCCTGTGGATCGCTTTACGATAACTCTCATGTACCTCAACTGGAACACCAAAACGATTACTGATTTCTCCGATACTACCATCAATCACCTCTACGACGAAGGCTATGTTTTTACTCGTCTTGGTCATGGCATCATGAACCAGACACGCAGCCTTCGCATTGACCTCTCCAAATTTGAATTGTCGAGCGAGAATAAAAGAATATTAAAGAAAACAGAAAACTTACAACTTACTCCTTACAATCTTACGAACTTCAATTATGATTGGGCTATCGGAAAACTGGCAAAAGATTTTTATGAAAAGAAATTTGGCCCAGGCGTGATGAGTGCCAACAAAATAAAGGAATTGCTGACGGATAAAGAAAAAAGTAATTTCAATCGCGTGTTTGTCTATAGTCTGTCATTGCGAGGGAGTGAAACTCACGAAGCAATCCGGGATACAGATCGCCACGCCTCACTTCGTTCGTCTCGCGATGACAGCAGTGTTTTAGGGTACTGCATCGCCTACGAGACCAACGAATTCATCCATTACTCGTACCCATTCTATAGTATAGAACCTAATACCTATAACCTAGCCCCTAACATTGGATTGGGAATGATGTTGAAAGCGATTGTATTTGCAAAAAATCAGGGAAAAAAATATATTTACCTGGGTTCGGCATCACGCCCGACCGATACGTACAAACTCCAATTTGCCGGGCTCGAGTGGTTCGATGGCCAACATTGGCAGACAGATCTCGAACAGCTCAAAACAATTTTGGTGCAATCTTAAATCTGATATGAAACGCATTCACTTCATCGGCATCTGCGGCGTCGCCATGAGCGGCCTGGCTGTAGCGTGTAAAAATAATGGATACAAAGTGACTGGGAGCGACGCCGGATTTTTTCCTCCCGTGTCTACCTACCTGGAAAAAAACAAGATCAATTTTTATCCTGGCTGGCATCCGGAAAAAATGATTGAGGATGGCGCGCCTGATCTCGTAGTCGTGGGCAATTTTGTCGGATCGAGCAACCCCGAATGGCTGTATGTCCAGGAACACCAGATTCCCTATCAATCGTATCCAGAGTTTATCGCCAACAACATTATCAAAAAAAATTCGATCGTCGCCGCTGGCACCTACGGCAAAACGTCGACGACTTCGCTCTTAAGCTTTGTCTTGAAAGAAGCTGGACTGGACCCCAGCTACATGTTTGGCGGCGTGGCAGTGCAAGACAATTTCCACTCGGCTGCAATCACCAAGAGCGATTACTCGGTACTCGAGGGCGATGAATACAAAACCGCCAATTGGGATCCGCGGCCAAAATTTTCTCTTTACTCACCCACTCACCTTTTATTGACCAGTATTGAATGGGATCATGCCGATATTTATCCAACAGAGCAAAATTATTTCGACACATTCCAAACATTGATCCAAAGCATTCCCACCTCTGGCACGATTGTGGCCTGCATTGATAATAAAAATATCAAACAAATGATTCAGACAAGTGCTGCTCGTGTTATTACGTATGGAAAAACCGAGGCTGATTTTTCCTATCACAATCTCATCTCCACCAAAGACGGATTGCATTTCACCATCACCCATGCCGACCAATCATACGAAATAAAAAGTCCGCTGCTCGGCGACTACATGGCGGCAAATATTACTGGTTGCTTTGCTCTGGCGTATACTCTAGGAATTGAACCAGGCAAGATCACGGAAGCAATTACCAAGTATCAAGGCATCAAACGACGCTTGGAAAAACGATATGAAGGAGAGATCACAATCATCGACGACATTGCTCATTCGCCAGCCAAAGCGAAATCTGTGCTCCAGACGCTCCGATCGCTCTATGCGGGAAAAATTATTGCTGTGTTCGAACCAAACACTGGCAACCGGCAGCGTGAAGCAATCCCCGGCTATGCGCACGCATTTGAAGCTGCCGACGAAGTGATAGTGCCGCGCCTGACCAAAATCAAAATTGCCGATCATGTGGTGTCTCCACCGATGGATGGACTGGAATTGCGCGATGCGATTGGGTTGACGCATCACCACGCCGAACTGATAGAGGAAGATGATCGCCTGGTCGAACTGATCAAAAAAAATACCCACCCTGGCGACGTGGTGGTATTTTTGGGATCGCACGGCTGGCGTGGGATGGTTGAGATGCTTATCGAGAAGTTAAAAGTTAAAAGTAAAAAATAAAAAGATCTTTTGCCTTTTGCCTTCTCACTTTTTCCTTTTATTTGCCCTCATCCACAACCTCGGCCACAAGGGTATCGCCATCAGTCGACGTAATCGCAAGGGTAATGCCGCACATGCCGCACTCGATCACCTGGCCTTTTTCCAGATTCGTATACGTAGACAGATCCACCGGATTCTTGCACTCTGGACAAATAAGTTTCATAGTCTTAAAGTAAAAATAAAGCCATACCGTACCGACATCCACTCTATCAAATCTATGCAAACACCGCAAATCCCCGCCCCTACCCTTGCCGCAGCGCTCTGCATCCCCGAGATTGTCCTCAAGCGGGAGGATCTCCACCCCTATGGCTCGCACAAAGGCCGATCCATCCCCATGATGATCGAACATTATCGTGATCTGGGCCATCGCGATTTTGTCCTGTCTTCATCGGGCAATGCTGGCATCGCAGCTGCCCACGCCGTGCACAAATATAACCAGTCGTCTGCGCACCAGCCAATGACACTGACGATTTTTGTTGGCCATCATATTGAGAAAGAAAAATTGAATACGCTTCTGTCGCTGGCCTCGAACGCCATCCGCATCGAGCAAGTCGACAAGCCCAAACACGCCGCCATTCAGGTCAGCCAAAAAACTGGCGCAATCCTCTTGCGCCAATCGACCGATGACACTGCGCTTTTGGGATACGATACACTGGCAGAAGAACTTTCTCTCATCCCCAATCTCGCCGCGATCTTTATTCCCACTTCCTCGGGCACCACTGCTCTGGCCTTGGCCAATATATTTGAGAAGAAAAAACACCCACCACAGATTCATGTCGTCCAGACCACAGCAGTCCATCCGATTGCCGACATCTTCGACACCAATTTTCAGGAAACAAAAAATTCTTTGGCTTCGGCGATTGTCGATCGGGTCGGTCATCGCAAACACGCGCTCGCCGCGGCCATCCGCGCTTCTGGCGGATCTGGTTGGGTCGTGTCGGATCAAGAAATTACGGCTGCAATAGAATTGGTGAAAAAAACAACTGATATCAATATTTCTGCGACCAGCGCGCTGGCTATTGCCGGACTCAAAAAAGCGCTGGATGCTGGCACGCACTGGACTGGACCCGTGGTCTGTCTGATCACTGGCAAATAAAAAAGAAAAACCCGACACTCGTGTCGGGGGTTTTTTATACTTTTGGTCGATGCTGGACCAAGACGCGAACCAGCGCGATCACGAGATACCGATCTCGAGAGACAAAAAATTGCCGATACGCCTCTGGATTGGTCTCGATCTTGACCAGACACGCTTCGACACGAGCTACCAGGATCGTCTGCCAGCCCAAGGGTGACATCTCTTCCACTTCGGTGAGAAGATTGCCTAGGTGGCACGCTGCAAAAAATCCTGCTTCATCATATTGGAGATACGCATCCACCGCTTTTTCCAGATGCGCGATCACGAGCCCATGCAGGCACCGATGTTCGGTCTTCCCGACCGCCCGATCGACCATCTGGACCTCCATCACCTCTCGTGTCTGTCGCAAAATCGCGAGCAATTGCTCTTGAAAAGAATGGCTGATTTCAGCCGATCGGTGCGAGGCCACTCGTGCGATAAAACGATCAAGCTCGCAGATAATCATGGTGACAAAGAGCGGCAACTCTTTCATGTGTGCAAGCAAACCGCACAGGAGCCGCGCATTGTCCACCCGCAGATGCCCATCGAGGGTCTGCGTGGTCAGTTCAATGACGATTTTTTCGAGCTCCACAAGCACCAATTGCCACGCCTCGACTGGTGGGGTCATCACGATCTTTTCCGTTGTTTCTTTGGTCATTGTCACACCTCTCTGCGGCCCATCCTATCCCAATTGACAAATGAATGTCAAGCGTGTAGACTAACTGTGGGTTAGCGAACGGATCAACCGAAACGCCACGTTGTGGTCATATTCCACACGGACTGTGCACTCGGATAGGATGGAGACATCCCTAAGGGTTTGTTCGCTAGCCCTTTTTTATTTGACAAAAAGACCAAAACAAGGTATCATCGCTCTGGCATGAAGGAAGTTGGTATCGAGACAGCGTACGGGATTAGATACCCCGGCGTACGAAAGTACGTAGCTAAATCAACAACCAGGGGCACTGCTCCAACTTCCTTCATGCCTTTTTTATACTGAAAAAATGAAGTTAGTCGAAGGATTATTTTGAAATAATCGTTACGAGATTTTCTCCTGTCTGCACCGTTGATTCTTCTCCCCGCTTGGTGTAATACTGCTCAATCACCGTAAGTCCAGCCTCTCTACAGAGGTTTTTTAATTCCTGCTTTTCAAAATTATAGTAATAGCGTTCGCCAATCACCTGGCCTGCTGCATCTTTCCACGGCACCATAAAATCTTTCCCATTGTCACTGTGGTATTTTTCTTTCGCCCAGTCACTGCCCAAATTCCAATTGGTCATAACAATTTTTCCACCTGATCTGAGCACCCGCTTCATCTCGCGCAGCGCGACCACGCGTGTCGTTTCATCTGGCAAATGGTGGAATGTGGCAATGCAATAAACAATATCAAATTCTTCATCTTTCAATGGTAGTGCCTGCATCTCGGCCACAATAAATTTTAAATTTGGAAATGTTTTTTTGGCAATCTCAATTTGCTTCTCGCTTTGGTCCACGCCGACATAATCAACCGACAAATCTTTGAACAATTCAGACAATCGTCCAAATCCACAGCCCAGATCCAAAATCTTGTCGCCTGCTTTGGCAAATCGCGCCAGGGGCAAGAGATCGTCCCACACGATTTGTCGCGTATGAAAAAATTCTTTGGCAATCCGATTGTACACGTCTTTATTCTGTTGAATGATTTCTTGAGGGTTCACAATTTTATATTTTTAATTGAAATAAAATTATTTCAATTATTTGTTCCCAAGTAATTTACCAATAATTATAGCGGTCTTAGCCACAAGACGTGGTGAAAAAAACAGTGAGAGCAGAATTAAAAACAAAAAATAAAAATCAATCCTGATAAAACCCCACACCCCAACTAGAAAGAAAATTAACATCGAAATTCTTCGAGGCCAATCAGATGGAAACCAAGAGCTCATGGTTACTGCAGCTAATTGTGCTCTAAGTTGCTCAAATTGCCTCCTACTTTCTGGTGATAAATTTTCATCTTCTAATAATAAACCTACTGACTCAAAGGTTTTTTTGGCCTTACCATGCTTTTCTTTATTCATAAAGATTAACTAAAAATAATTTTATTTAATTTGCAGGCAATATATATGTTATTTAGACAATGTAATTTCAGTCAACGCCTTATCCATTTCTTCCATTAAGATAACTATTTCTACAACTGAAAAATCTGTAAAGAAAATTTTCTTATCATTATCTTTAGGCGAGTACATGAGATTTGCAGTAGGCCAGACCACTTCTTTTGCATCTAGATTATCAAATTTAATTGTACCACCGTGCGCAGATGCATTTCGAATAACGCGAGCAAAATTCCATGGTTCAGGCCAATTGTATGGATCTGAACCTTTGATTTTCTCAATTTCTACTCTATAATTTTCAAAATACCTAATAAAACTTGCTTGGATAGGGAGTATTTGAAGATTTTTAAATGCTGAAGTGGTAATACCAAAAACCCTTCCCCATTCATGAGGCATGTCTTCATGTATAATTACTTCTTCCGGCCACTCGTTGTTGATAATTTTATTAAAAATTTCGAAGGGATAAAATGTGAATTTTAATTTTAAGGTGCTACCTTCAAATTCTCCATAGTACTTTAGATCTCTTGGGGCGTTGGTAATACCTCCATTATGGAAGGCGTCTGCTGTAATAAATATTCCAGCAAGGGAACACAGCATTGTTACCAAGTCGTCAAAAAATTTATGCTCAGATTTTCTATAGGTACGTATAGACATATTTTATGTTACTATTTTTTACTACTTTCATGCCCAAACTCACCTTTTGGAATACCAGATTGAAACTTGTCAAACACCCAAAATCGTGGTATGCTTTCCCCTCTTATCCTGGCATATGTCAGGATAACCCTGAGCGAGCAGTTTGAGTTTCTTACTGCAAGTCGAAGGGCTTCTACATATGATGACAACCGCCGAACAAATTATCACCGGTATAATGACCAAAAGCCCGCAAACGAAGGCCGAATTTGATGCGCTCCGAAATAATATTTGCGCCGAGCTTCGGGTCAATCAGCCCCCCAACCGAGAGCTTCTTCAAGCCTATCAGGAATTAGTAGAAAAGAAAAGTATCACCGCCGACAAGAATCTGGAAACACTCCTTCGCAAAGCGACAGTGCGCAGCCTCTCTGGCATCGCCGTGGTCACGTCGCTTGTGAAGCCCTACACCTGCCCAGGCAAATGCGTGTATTGCCCCACCGAGGTCCGCATGCCCAAAAGCTATATCGCCACCGAACCAGCTGCTGCTCGCGCGCTTCGGCTTGATTTTAGCCCCTTTGAGCAAATGGCGCGCCGCATCGACATGCTGGAAAAAAATGGCCACCCCACCGACAAGATTGAATACATTATCAAAGGTGGCACCTGGAATGCCTACCCACTCACCTACCAATATTGGTTTATTTTGGATTCGTTTCGCGCGTGCAATAATTCTGGTTCCACTAGTCTGACCGAAGAATCACCGCTAGAAGCTCTACAACAAGAACTTGATATCGAACAAACAAAAAATGAAACTGCTGCCCACCGCCTGATCGGCATTACTTTGGAAACTCGCCCAGACAATATTGCGCCCAAGACGATTTATCACATGCGCCGCCAGGGCTGCACTCGTATTGAACTTGGCTTGCAATCGCCCGACGATGCGATTTTAACCCTTATTAAACGTGGCCACACCGTAGAACAATTTCGCAAAGCCATGAAGCTGCTCCGTGCTGCTGGATTCAAAGTCGATCTGCACTTTATGCCTGATCTGCCCGGCACAACTCCAGACCACGATGTGGGAATGTATCAAAATTTATTTTCCGATCCAGGCCTCAAGCCCGACATGGTAAAAATTTATCCCAATACCGTGATCAAATCAGCCGAACTGTACCAGTGGTATTTGGATGGGCGGTACAAACCATACGGCGAAAAGGGTTTGTTCGAAGCCTTACTTGCCATGAAGCAATCGACACCTCGTTATTGTCGTATTTCCCGTTTGATCCGCGATATCCCCGAAACCGAAATTACCGCCGGAAACAAAATTACCAATTTGCGCGAAAGTTTGGAAAAAGAATTGCATGCGCGTGGCGGGCTGTGCCAATGTTTGCGTTGCCGTGAAATATCCAGACAGGTGAGAATACACAAATCACTCGCCACCGAAGAACCGCAATTATTTGCCGACACCTACGAAACGATTGGTGGAACCGAATATTTCTTGAGTTTTGAAGATGCCAAGCGAATAGCGGTGTATGGCTTCTTGCGTTTAAGAATTCCAAATAAGGATAACCAAGACGTACACACTGAGAAACTTATCAACGTACTTCCCGAAATTAAGGATTGTGCTTTTA
>CAYNXQ010000007.1:0-16170 GCA_964401185.1 uncultured Gammaproteobacteria bacterium
TACACCACCAGTGTCTCGTATTGGTTCAAAGCCTCGCGGATGAATGAACGCAAGCGTCTGATCCTGGCTGCCTACAAGAAACGCAAGATGAATGCGGGCGGCAATCCTTTTGTCCTCAATATCGAAGAGCTGGCTACCATCTGGCATTTCCCCATGTCGCACATCAAGACGCCGCTTCTGCAGAAGACGGCTGCCAAACGATCCGAGCCGCCGGCTGGACTCCCGGTGGGTGAAGTCCCAATGCCAGAAGAAGAAACTTCGGAGACTCAAGAAAAGCCGCTTCGCTTTGGGTAAAATAATCTAGATTCCATTGTTTATTGTCTACCCCGAGCGAAGGCGAAGGGTTGATTTTTTTCTCTGTTTGATGTAGGCTAAATCCCTATGTGGATTGACGATATTCGCAAAACTGGGCGACCGATCCTGGCCTTGTCACCTATGGCCGATATGACCGATTCGCCATTTTGTCAGATTGTGCGCGCCATTGGCGGGGCCGATATTGTGTTTCGTGAAATGGTCTCGAGCGAGGCACTGGTGCGTGACAATCAAAAAACCCTCGGCATGACCGATTTTGTCCCGGCAGAACGACCAATTGTTCAGCAGATTTTTGGCGCAGATCCAGCAACTATGGCCCGAGCTGCGGCGATCGTGATGGAGCATGCCAATCCCGAAGGCATTGATATCAATATGGGCTGTCCAGTCTACAAGATTACCAGCAATTTCAATGGCTGCGCCCTGATGAAAGATCCCGAGCGAGCCGCGGCGATTATTCGCGAAATCAAGCAAGCCATTGGCGCGACGCCATTGTCGGTAAAAATCAGATTGGGCTGGAGCGATCCGGATGAATTCAAAAAATTTATTCCTGTGATCGAAGATGCTGGCGCCAATTTGATTACGATCCATGGCCGCACCAAAGCGCAGAGCTATAGCGGCAAAAGCGATTGGGCACGCATCGGCGAGGCCAAGAAAATTGCACGCGTGCCAGTGCTCGCCAATGGCGACATTCACGAGCCAAATCAGGTTTCACAAGTGCTTGAGGCCACTGGTGCGGATGGAGTGCTGATTGCTCGCGGCGCACTGGGGAATCCCTGGTTTTTCAAACAAGTATTGTCTGGCGGTGATATTGGTCTGGAAGAACGCGTGCGCGTAGTATTGGAACATGCTCGACTGCACATCGCCCACTATGGCGAGCGGGGGATGGTGACATTTCGCAAACATCTCGCCTGGTATTTCAAAGGCAATCGCGTGGGTCTGGATGTTCCCGGACTCAAGGATCTGCGCGCAGAGCTTGTCCGTGTCTCGACCATGGCCGAACTGGAGAGCATACTTGGGAAAGCGCTCGAAATTGCGAAACAGTGATGATATACTCATCCCAGATATTCTTTGACTTTTTTCTATGGGAGAAGTAATCCGTCATCAGAAAATTGAAGAAAGATTTTTTGGCGGCAAACCATGGCTGCGTCCGGAGGCGCTATCAGCAATTGAAGCCGAAGAGGGGAGTGTGGCGCGTGATGCCTTCGTTGCACTGTCTCGAACGGTAGAGCAGTTTGAACGTGAAATCGAAAGCGACTATGGCGAGGATGCGCTGGGCTGGATTCATGAAGTCAGCGCAGGCATTATCAACTATCGCCAGTGTGTGGAACGCTTGCGTCCGCGCGTGATTGGCGTGGTTGCTGCTGGCGAAGTTCCTGGGGGAGTGATAGAGCCGATCCGGCCAGGAGCGCGACTTTTTAATGACATTCCACCAGAAGATGAAGCAAAACTTTCGGACACGACGATGTGGCAAGTGAAGGAAGTTATGGAGCGGATTGAAAAAGGTGTGCAAGAAATTCAAGAATTGAACACGCGTATTCAGAAACTTCGCAGCGATGGGATTTTGCTCTAGATTTTTTGGAAAAGAAAAAGCCCAGCACCACGTTGTTCCTGCGAACGTACGTGATGCCGGGCACTGCTACCGCTTCTTGCGGATCGGCTTCTGCTTGGGCCGCTTGGACTTCTTGCTCGCCTCCTTGAGGAGCTCGGTCCAATGGCGCTCTGTAGACTTCTTTTGTCGGAGCTTGCTCGTCCAGTGGGGACGCCTGGTGTCCCAGATGGCGCGGAAGCTGACGTAGGCCAGGCAGCTTGCCGGCACTCCGCAGATCAGCATGTTCTTGATGATTTCCACCATGTTCTTACCCCCTTTTGTGTTTATGGTTTGCGGATATTCACCCGTTGCATGGGTTCATGCCCCGGGGTTGCGGTGAGTTGCACAGTCACAGTGCTGGTCGTATCGGCTGGTCGCACATACATGCCAGCAAGCTGGAAGAGAAAAACCTCATCTACCTGGTCGGTGGGAATAGAGCTCACGTCGACCACCGTATTCCAGCGATACACCTGTCCAGCCTTGAGTGTGATGGCAAACTGGTTGGACGAGACGTCCAATTCGCCCCAACTGTCGCCCAAGCTATCTAGAGCAAAATCAGCTGGCCCAAAGAGTATCTTCTGGTTTTCGTCGGTGATGGCAAAATGCTGGAAAAGTTTGCCGAAACCATCGCCTTGTGCGAAGAGTAATCCTTCGGGGTCGAGCGGACTGGCGCTCGAATGGCTGGCCGTAATCTGATAGTAGTCGCCAGCAGTCAGGATGTCGATGCACGGCATGACCAAACTCGAGAGTACGACCAGGTGCCGAACGTCATCGTGCGACTCAATCACTTGGTCACGGTTTGGATTCTCTCGATAGACAATTGGCTGGCCGAGCTCGGTGCACTGCGTGGCCGGCAACCTTGAACCTGTCGGCGTACTGCCGTCAGGCGTGTCCATCTGGATTTGCGCTGGCTCGGTGTGTTCACACGAGGCCAGGAAAAGAATAAAAAGAGCGCTGATTTTGTTCATGATTCCTCCTAAACGGCAGTCTACCGCTCCGGTGGAGTCTAGCGGATTTTTGTCTTTTTGTCAAGAGAAGCGGGTCTTGTCTTCGGCCGCAGTGACGACATTGGCGAGAAGACGGGCAATGGTGATAGGGCCAACGCCGCCTGGAGTTGGGGTTACGATACTGGCCTTTTTGGAAATTTCTGCAAAATTGATGTCGCCCGAAAGCTTTCCGTTGGGGAAAGAGACGCCGGTATCAATAACAATCGCGCCCTTTTTTATCATATTTCCGCGCAGGATATTCGGCTTGCCAACGGCCATGACGATAATATCGGCAGCTTGGCATTTTTTCTTGATGTCTTTTGTCTTGCTGTTGACGGTAGTCACGCTGGCGCGCGCATTCATGAGGAGAATGGCAAGCGGCCGGCCAACCAGAAGTCCCGCACCAATCACGACAACATTTTTACCTACCAGATCAATCTGGTGTTCGGCCAGAATGTCGAGGACTGCTCCTGCAGTCGGTGGGTTGATGGTTGCTTCTTTGCGCATCAGCCGCCCCAGATTTTCGTAGCTCAAACAGTCGATATCATAGCGCGGCGCAATCGCATTCAAGACATCGGTCGTATACAGAGGCTCGGGCAGAGGAATCTGGACGAGGAGGCCACAGAGCTGCGGATCGGACTGGATCTCGTGCAATGCGGCGATGAGATCTTTCTTGCTAACAGAAGAATGTAGTGTGTGGAGTTCGCAAACAATGCCAAGCGATTCGGCTTTTTTCTGCTTCATTTGGGTATACATGCGAGAGGCCTGATCATCGCCAACCAAAACCACGGCGAGCTTGGGGGTGACGCCACGTTTTTTTAATTCTACAATTCGTTTGGCCGTTTCGGCGTGGATCCGATCGGCGATGGCTTGTCCTTTGACGATGATGGTTTTCATGATAGTAGTGTAGCAGAAGAGAAGAAAATTTCAAGGACAGATTATTTCTACTTGACTTTTTCGTCTTATGTGATAATCTATCTCTAAGAAAATCAGTGGGAGATCGCCTGTCTGCGCAGGCAGATCTAACGGTAAAAAATAAAAACAATGGGAGATCGTCTAACGGTAGGACAATGGACTCTGAATCCATTTATCCTGGTTCGAATCCAGGTCTCCCAGCACAAAAAATTACTCTTCGTAGAGGAGTATTTTTATTTATCGAATGAATTTTCTTAGGCCGAGATGTTGCCATTGGGGAGGCGAATCGGCGCGTCAAAACAGCCGATATTGATCTGGAGTCGTTTTCGCGTAGTCTGCAAGACATTGCCGGTCGGCTGGCGCAATCCCCAGGGGATCAAGATATACTGTGCCATTTTTTTCTGGTAGCGCTTTACCGCATCAATCGTCGGCGCATCATATATCCCATTGACAGCAAGTGATTCATCTTGGTTGGCGTTTAAAAAGAGTTGGATATGGCGGATATTTTCGCCGGTGGCGCCAGGCGTGGCGTATTGGAAGTAGGGACAGATCAAATCTGGTTTCATGCGTGCACAAACCAATGCATTGATTTTGGCCATGGTTGTTACGTTGACCTCGCCAGTACCTCTCTTGAAATGCCAGATTTTCAAAATGTCGTCTGCATATTTTTCTTGAAAATTGATCACCGCTACTTTGGTACGTGTATCAAACACCCCATCAGTTGATATGTTCGAGACATTTTCGAAATCAACCAAAAATTGTTGCAATTTTTTTACTTCGTTTGGATCATTTTTTCTTTGCATGGTCATGATGGTGGTCAGATATGATGGACACAGGTCAAGTTGTGTCAACGCCTCGCTTGTGCCCTGAGGAGATGGTTCTGTGACCTTGGGTGCTGGAGGTGTCGGCAATTGAGCTGGTGGCAATTGAGGTGGAGGGGTATTGAGTATGGTGGCGGTTGGATCGACGACAATTGAATCAGAGGCAACCGCTGAAATATCCCCATAGTTTTTATATTTGACGTAGACGGTTTTTTTGCCATGGCCTGGATCCAGCATCCAAGACAGCGTAGGAGAGAATGGCTGCCAGGTTTCTTGATAAAAATCTTTGCGATTGGAAATGATCATTTCGGTCGCCCCGCTAACAGACAGTTTCAGGATAACGATGGATTGTGTGGTCGTTGGAGCATTATCATTGATGCTCACGGCTGGGTGAATCGGAGCAGTGGAAAAGTGCCCTGGAGTAGATGTATTTTGGCTGTTTCCTGATCCTGAAGAGGCACAGGCAGAAGTGCTAAAGGTGCTGTCGCTGCCATAACCAGTGCCGCCAGTATTGGTCGCATAGGCGCGATAATGATACGTGGATCCGCAGGTAAGCCCAGAGAGTGAGAGACTGTAGCCGCCGGAGGTAATAAATTTTTCTACGCGTTGATTTCCGCTCTCTGGGGTATACAGATTGTCAGACGAGTCAAGGGCCAGGGCATAGACGTTTATGATTTGACCATTGCCAGAGCCAGCGCTGCCCCATTGGGTAATAAATGTGCCGGTCGAAGTAAACTTTTGAATTCGGTTGCCACTTTGTTCGGCGGTATATACATTGCCAGAAGAATCAACACCGACACCTTCGACACCGCTAAATTGTCCGGAGTTACTTCCGTTGGAACCCCACTGGGTCACATAGGCGCCCGCAGTGGTAAATTTTTGTATCCGAGCATTGATGCCTTCGGCCACATAGATATTATCGGATGAATCGATAGCGATACCGTATGGTCCACTCAACTGTCCATTACCAGAACCAGTTGATCCCCATTGTGATGCGTAAACGCCAGTAGAAGTAAATTTCTGCACACGGTCATTGCTCCCATCAGTGACATAGATATTTCCAAATGAATCAAATGCGATATCGCGGGGCAAATTGAACTGTCCATCGCCAGAACCCAATGAGCCCCATTTCCGTACAAATGTACCAGTGGAGGTGAATTCCTCGACTCGATCGTTGGTCGTATCGGCCACAAAGACATGGTTTGAGCTATTCACGGCAATGCCAAAAGCACTTTCAAATTGTCCGTCACCGGCGCCTTCTGAACCCCACTGCGAAACATAACCTCCTGATGAATTAAATTTTTCTACACGAAAATTTGCATTGTCCAGCACATAAATATTTCCAGAAGCATCAACGGCTGCGTCAAAAGGGCCAGACGATCCAAATTTTCCATCACCGCTTCCTTGCGAACCAAATTGGCTTACGTATGTGCCGGGTACAGTAATGGTACCTGGATCGGTCGAGGTGGAGCCATAATTTGTGGTAAGGCCGTATTGAAATCCTCGTGCAGTAACGGTAGAGCTGGCCGCATCGGTGACTGTGCCGGCAAGGGTGGTAGCAGTGTCTGTTTGTCCAGAGGCTGATCCAGTGGTAAGTCCAGGCGGGCAATACGAGGTCAAAAAGGTGGTGGCTGAGCCATAGCTCGTGCCAATGGAATTGGTCGCAAAGGCCCGTACAAAGATTGTCGTTCTGCAAGAGAAACTGGAAAGATCGATTGAGGCAGCGGAAAAATTGCCTGTGCCGTAAGAGCCGCTTTGGGTGCTGGTCGTGCCAAAGGCAGTAGTAAGGCCATACTGAAAGCCAACTGCGCTGCTATTTTCTCCACCAGTGTCAGAGATGCTACCCGTGAATGTCGCACTAGTCGCTGTAAGTGAGGAGATTATCGTATCGCCAACTGTAGGAGCACTGCAAGAACTAACGAACGTGGCGTCGGCGCCATAAGAAGTGCCGTCGGAATTGATTGCATATGCCCGGTAGTGATATGTACTGTTGCACGAGAGAGTGCCGGTATTCAAAGTGTAGTAGCCAGAAGCGCCAATTTTGTCGATGCGCGTGTTGCCGGTATCACCGACATACACATTTCCATATGTATCTACAGCAAGGCCAGTATTATTGTTCAATTGTCCATTCCCATCCCCAAAACTGCCTGCCTGGCTTTGGTAGACACCGCTCGAGTTGAATGTTTCTATACGATTGTTTCCATTGTCAGCAATATAGATCGTACCGCTTACATCTACTACAACGTCAGTTGGTCCAGACAATTGTCCATCGCCGCTGCCAAAACTGCCAACTTGTATTAGGTATGTGCCATTCGAGTCAAATTTTTCAACACGATTGTTGTTGAGGTCGGCCACGTAGATATTGTTTGATTTATCAACAGCAATGCCTTCCGGGTTAACGAATTGTCCATTGCTACTGCCTGCACTACCCCAGGTTGTTATTTCGGCGCCATTGGAATTGAGCTTGGTTACGGTATCAGCGGTTGAATCAACTACATAGATATTGCCGGAAAAATCTACGGCGACTCCCCACAATCCACCAGCAGTGACAAGGCCATCCAGAGAAAATTGGGTGGTGTACGCGCCAGCAGAAGTGAATTTTTGGATCCGGTTGTTACCGGTATCCGCTACATAGACATTGCCAGATTTGTCTAGCGCTATCCCGTTTGGCGCGTCAAATTGTGAATTGCCGGTGCCAAATTCTCCCCACTGGGTGACAAATGTACCAGTGGTGGTGTATTCCTCCACGGTGTCACTTTGGCTGTTCGAAACATACACTTTTCCGGTAGTCGTATTGACTGCAACATCGAGATTGTCTGTACTACCGGCCTGGAGGCTCCATTTGGCAAGATAGCCAAGTGACGCAGTAAACGAACCACTCTCGGTCGAGGTGGCGCCATAGGCCACGGTCGTACCATATTGAAATCCATGTTCTGTGGCAGTTTTTCCCTGGAAGTCGATGATATTACCTTGCAAGGTTTCGATTGCGTTGGAAGAAAATGCAGCCCCGACCGTCGTTACTGTTGGAGATACGGCAGAAACAGTTTTGACAATCAAGAACAAGAGCGATATGCTCGCTATAATGCAAAACAAAAGCCGTTTTTTGTGTGCAGAATCCATGATACACAGTATATCATATTGTGTGGTGGATAAACGAAAAAGAGGCGAGTGCCTCTTCTTACACCACCTCGCCGCCAAAGACCGCGGCGATTTCTTGGATCTCTTGATCCGATTGTGGATTCTGGTCAATTTCCACCTCGATCAACACTGGAGTGTGGAGTTTTTCCGAGAGCATGTCCAACAATTTTTTCGTGGTGGTTTTTTCGGCCAGGCGATCACGGTGGAACGCATAGGCAGTTTGGAGGAGAAGCGTTGTCCCGTGGATACCCAACAGACGCGTCATTTTGAGAATCAAGACAAGTGATGGCGAGATCGTCTCGAGCTCTTCGATGCAAGCATTCCAGACCCGCTGTGCTTCTTCGAGAGAGATATTTTTTTCTTCCAATACAACTGGTGGCGCTGCACCAGTTTTTTCTATCACGGCTTCTTCTTTTATTTTAATTATTTCAACCGGAGGAGGGGAGAGCTTCTTTTCTTCTGTTGGTGTTTGCGCGACTGACGTAACTCGAGGCGGGGGCTGGATTGGTGGTTTGATCGGGGTCGCCGAAGTAGTTACTTCACTACACCATTCGACCACTGCAACCTCTAGCGGCAATTCGGGTATTGGAGAGGTCTTTACTTCGTTGCGGCGATGAAAAAGAATATCAATAAGCCTGATAAGATCACTTGCCGAGATCATCTTGCCAAGCGCGGCGATATGTTTTTCACTGGTTTCTCCCAGATCCAGACTACTCCGTCCAAGGGCGCTGCCGGCCTGAACAACTAGAACTTGTCGCAGGAATTCAAGTGCATCGTTGGCAAATTGCAATGGCTGTTCACCCGACTCGACTGCGGAGTGAATATTCGCCAGAGCAGTGCCTGCCTGCTTCTCAATCAGCGCCGCGACAAAGGTCTCGACCCCCTCGAGATTTGAGGTGGGCAGAATGATCGAGGCAATGGCCGCATCAATTTTTTTCTCTCCAGTGGCCAAAAGCTGATCGAGCAGACTCACAGCATCGCGCGCACAGCCATCGCTCTTGCGGACCAGGCGCGCCAAAACATCTGTAGTGAGGACTACTCCTTCTTCTTCTGCAATCTCTTGCAAATGTTTGGACAGGATATCAGACGGGATCCGTTTGAAAGTAAAACGCTGACAGCGCGAGACGATTGTCTCGGGGAGTTTCTGAATTTCGGTTGTGGCCAGGATAAAAAGCACGTGGGCCGGCGGCTCTTCCAGAGTTTTGAGGAGCGCATTGAAGGCGCTGGTCGAGAGCATGTGGACTTCGTCGATGATGAAGATCTTCCAGGGTGACCTTGTGGGCTGGAACTGGGCATTGTCAATGATATTTTCGCGGACATTGTCTACACCCGTGTGACTGGCAGCATCCATCTCGATCACGTCAATCGAACGGCCGTTTGTAATTTCAGTACAGGAGTCGCAGGTGTCACAGGGCTCCACATTTCCTTCTGTTCGTTTGCGGCAATTGAGCGCCTTGGCGAATACTCGGGCAGTCGTGGTCTTGCCCACGCCGCGGGGACCAGAAAAGAGATAGGCATGAGCCAACCGGCCTGTCTTGATTTCGTTTTCCAGGGTGGTGACAATCGGTTCCTGGCCAATCACAGTTGCGAAGATTTGGGGTCGGTGTTTGTGGTACAAAGCCATAAGTAGGATGTCGTTAGAGCGTGCCTATTATATATCGCGGCCCAGGGCTTGACAACTAGAGAAAAAGGTGATATAGTGGGTGCACCTTGGACTGGATTTTCCGGTTCATAAAACAGGAGGAAGAGGGCTGATGGCCAAGAAGAGGACAGTCTGGGAACTGCGTGGCAAGGCCAAGGGGCGAGACATTCTCGCTTCCCAGTTCGATCGAGAAGACGACGAACGAGATCGTCTCGAGGAAGAGCGCCAGCTATCGCTCGACGAACTCTCCGTCGATCTGGAGAGCGGTCTGTTCTGCGACGACTACGAGGAGGATTCGCGGGAGCGTCTGCGGGAAGATACCTGGGCTGCCCTCGGCGAGGACCTCGACTTCTCCCAGGACGACGACTTCTACGATCCCACGGAGCGCTACTTCGCGGCTCAGGCCAAAGTCGATGAGCGCGAATATCTCAAGGGCTGGAAGGCCCACGAGAACGGCTGCTAAGCTGGCCCTCGCACCCACCACCTTGCCCCATTTCGATCAACCTGCCAAGCGCAGACGAGTCGGAGTGGGGTTTTCTTATTTTCACGCTCAAGGCTGTACAGAAAAATGTACTTATGTTATACTGTGGATAAGTTATTCATTCAGTCATTTTTAAGTAAATCCTTATGCCAAGGACAGCAAACCCCGCGCTCTTGAAGCCGATGCAAGTTTCGGCCGAGCTCGCTGCAGTCATCGGCCCAGGCCCACTGCCTCGCGGTCAGGTGATGAAAAAAGTTTGGGAATATATCAAGGCCAACAACCTTCAGAATCCACAGAACAAACGCAACATCATCGCTGATGCCAAACTCCTGCCCTTGTTTGGAGGCAAGAAAGAAGTCTCGATGTTTGAAATGACCAAGCTTCTCTCCGCGCATCTTTCATAAGAAACACAACTCGTCGGAAACACAAAAATTCTCCTAATTTACAGGAGAGTTTTTGTTTTTACCTTATACTGATTTGTGGACGATATTTTCCACTGTGCCCCAGGCTGGGTCGCCTACACGGGGGAGAAGCAAGATCACTTCGTCGCCAGGTGCGCCTTTGTGAAATGTTACTGCCGCAGTGAGGAGTTTGTAGGTTTTGCCTTCGGCGAGCGCAGACCATTGCTTCAAATCAGTATCAAATATCAGTTCGCCAATGGCGCGGCGCCGATCCATCTGACCAATCTGTTTGTAGACAAATGAGCCGCTGCGAGTGATGGTGAGTTTCATCTTGTCGCCCGATACAAGTTTGGACTTGCTGGCGTAATTCGGGGGCACGGCGTATTCCTTGGCGTCGCTCCCCAGCATCTTGTCTCCCTGAAATATTCCTTCGAGCGTGCGCTCACCGCCTTCACTAGAGAAGTTGAGTGGTGGGAGAGTGGCGCTTCCGGCCGTCTCACCGCGAACCATGCGCAGCAATCGATCCAGATCGTCTTTGATATGATAAATCAAGCCGCCGATTTCGGCCGGTGAGTTTGCGTATAAAGCAGCTTCTTTTGGAATTGATGGAGTTGGAGTTTGTGACAGAGGGACATTCGCATCAGGCAGATTTGCAGGCCCAGTATTCGGGAATATTTCATCAGCTTTCTGTGCCAGAACATCGGTAATGGAATTCATATTAGAGTGAAGATTCGACCGTGTCATTCTTGCTCTCGTTGGCAGACAAGTCGCCCAGGCGCGAGCGCTCGAGAATTTCTTCTTCGATAATCCGGCGATCTTTGCCGTATTTGAGTCTCGAGAGTTGTTTGATGGCATCGGCCAGTTCGGCATTGCCGCGCGTCGGCGGATAGGTGGTCATACTAAAGGGACGGCTGGCCGTATTGTCAATCAAGAGTTTTACATAGGCAGTATATTGCTCGACGTTCAATAGGTCAAACGCGCCAAAGGTCGGGGCAAATTCTTTGGATAGGATTTCGGCATCTTCGGGGCCAATGCGGAAACTGCAGATGGTACCGGCGTTGCCGAGCACCGCATCGCGGATGGTGGCTTGGCCTTTATCATCCACCAATTGTCCCAGGTATTGGTGAGCCACGATCAGATTCAGCCGGTATTTGCGGGCTTCCGAGAGAATGGTAGAAATCGAATCCGTAATAAAGTTTTGGAATTCGTCGATATAGAGATAAAAATCCTTGCGCTGTTCTTCGGGAAGTTCGGCGCGGCCCAGAGCTGCCATCTGGAGTTTGGCTACGATAATAAGGCCCAGAAGTTTGGCATTTACCTCGCCAGTTGTGCCCTTGGAGAGATTGACGAGCAGAATCTTTTGATTGTCCATGATCTCGCGAAAATCAAATCCGGATTGCCGCTGCCCCATGATATTGCGCATCATTTCATTTTCCACGAAGCGGCCGACTTTGGAGATCAGGTACCCCAGCATTTCGGATTTGTGGAAGTCGCTGGTCTTGGCCATTTCTTTTTCCCAAAATGCGCGCACTACCGGATCCTGCAATTTTTTTAGATAGATCTTTACATACTCGTCGTCGGTAAACATGCGGGGGATATCGATCACTGTGCCTGGTTCATTGATATCGGCCATGAGGGTGAGCATCACATTGCGCATATTGTGCTCGAACATTGGCCCAATCATTTCTGGCGGGAAGAGTTTGTAGAAAATCGCAATCATTTCCTGAATGGCGAAATCTTTTTGATCTGCGCTCTTGGCTTCCAGCATATTGAGGCCGATTGGCCGATCCAGATCCGATGGATTGAAGAGGACCACATCATCGGCGCGCTCTTTGGGAATGTGCGCCAAAATATGCTCTACCAAGTCGCCATGCGGATCGACTACCGCCACGCCCTGTCCTGCGGCAATATCCTGAATGGCCATGTTTTCCATCAGTACCGACTTGCCGCTGCCGGATTTGCCGATAACGTAGACATGGCGCCGGCGATCTTCGGGCTTCATGTGGACTGAGACATCCTGACCGCGATAGAGCACGTGGCCAAGCAAGATGCCATCTGGCGGCAGATTGGATGGAGGTGGGGCTTTGCGCGCAGAGAGCCATTTCACATAGGCCGCTTCGGTCGAGGGCAAGGGCAAATGCCAGAGCGATGCCATTTCTTCGGTACTCGCCACAAAAGCGCGCTTCTCGTTGAACGCGCGGTAAATAAAATCCCGAATCAGCTGGGTCTGCGAACGGGGGATGGAAGCCGCAAAACTATTGCCGTAGCGATAGAGATTGTACTGGCTAAAGGAATTGAGGATGTTGTCGAGATTTTGCCGCGCCAAATCGGCGCTGTCGGACGACGAGAGGATGCGCACGGTCACATCCAGTCCGCCCTTGGCAAGCTTTTGCTCGATGCCCTTGAGCATGTCTTCTTCCATAGCCGAGAGCTTGTAGTCGTCGGGCTTTTTCTCTTCACCGGGCTTATTTTTTTTGCTCCCTGTGCCGCCGATATCAATCAAAAATTGCTTCCAGATGCGGCCAAAGGCTCCGCCAGAAACCACTGATTCAAATTTCTCTCCTTTCTTCACGGCTCGAACGATCTCCACTCCCCGCCGTCGCCATTTTTTTTGCGCTGACCGAACGATATATTGTACGCCAGCCGAACTATTGCCATCATGCACTTTGGATAGGGCATTGAGGAGAGGAGACAGCGCATCCGAATCCATAGTCTTGTAGGTTTTGAATGGCAAGACATGCGTGCCTGCGTCCGAAACATAGGCCCCAACAATCGCGCTGTGCGTCCCAAAGATATTGTAGTCGGTCATCTCTTCGATCTGGGCATAGGGATACTGAGCATGGATCTGCTGTTCGATCATGGCGCGCAGAGCTACCGGCACATCGAGATAAAAATAAATCAATTGATTGTGCGCGACAATTTCAAAGGCAAAATGATCGGTACGGCCGCGCAGCCAATGCAAAAATCCGCGCTGGGCTCGGAGTCCGGCAACGGTCGAGAAGAATGTTTCGGTAATTCCAATCTCTTCGCGTACTTGCTCTAGCCGATCGGCTCGCTCTCCACCCTCCACACCAGCGCTCTTGCGCTCTTTGGGTACGAGAATCTGGAGCACGACTCGTTGGAAGGCTTTTACCTCGCGCAGGCGACTGTGGAGAATCGAACGGATGAGAAACAAAATAATGATCGCAATGCCGATGAGAAGGACAATCGCGACCGCAAGCAAAACAATCGGATCACTCAAAAATGTTCCAACCGCATCGAAATTCAATTGATTTGTCGGGAGAAGGCTAAATTGAAAAAGCGACAGCATACCTTAGGCGCGGAATTGTTCTTTCAACGCAAAGATTTTGTCCGCTTTGATTTTGGCTTCTTGTTCCAGATAGAAGCGATTGACGCCAGGCAAGAGTGAGAGCCAAGAGAGAATCAGCTTGAAGATTTTTTTGATCTGGACTTTGGTCTTGCGAAGCAGCTGGTGGATTTCGTGGGCCACTTTTTCTCCTTTGATTTTGAACTCCTGTTTTTTTACCGTATCGAGCGCCAAAAATGCGTCTACCAGATCTTCTTCCATAATCCGTTCGATATTCACTGTCAGCGGATCCTTGACCTGTGGAATACCCTGGGGTTTTGGCTTGCCCTTCATACGCAGAAGTCCAGAAAGTGATTCGATCGTCTTGTCCAGATTGCCCTCAGGAGTTTTTTGCAAAGTCTCTTGCGCGGCCGAAGCTTCGGGGCGAACTTCGGGCATTTCTACCAGATGTTCAGGAATAGATTCAGAAGCTGGCATCAGGTGTGCATCAGGTTTTATTTCTGGCTGAGTCATAGTGTTTACAGGGGACTAGGTTTTAGGTGTTAGGTTTTAGAATTTAAGAACTAGTCCTATCACCTATTACCTAAAACCTCTCAATTATTATAGCACAAAAAGGAATAAACGTGTTGTGGGTAGTTGTGCAAAGATGTCTTTTGTGATAAAACGTATTGAGGAGGTGCACATGTGCAAAAAGAAGAAACAGGGTCTGCAATTGGTTTTCACTCCGGAAGGGGCACAAAAGGTGGAGGAACTCCGTGACAGATCAGGCAGTCCGAGCGATGTAGAGGTCGTTCGTAAGGCACTCAAGTTGCATGAATGGCTTCTTGATCAGCTTGAAGCAGGATACAAAGTGAATCTGGTGAAAGAAAATACCATCCGGGAGATAGATTTCATCTTTTAACCAGAGGAGGAACGCAACATGGGATTGTTCAGGCGACTTCGAAAATGGTGGCGCAGGCGCCGCAAACAGATCACGTTCAAAAAAGACGTCGTCCGAGAATCTTTGCCAGCGACGACGATCGAGATGGTCGATGTGCCGGTCTGGATTGCGCCAGGCTGGGATCGGATCCGGCAATTGGCTGAAGAAGAGGAGAAGAAAAATGAACGATGACAATCAAGCGGATTCTCCCACAACTTCGGCCGATGGTTGGACGAAATTTTCGGATGAATTCATGCGAGATTGGCGTGCGCGGCATCGTGCTCGGGTACGTGAGAAAATCGCTGAACAGGACCGACGGCGTGTTGAGAGTGAAGCGCAGGCGCTCACGTTCGTTGTTACCAATGGAAAAGGAGAGAGGAAGAAATGACGACGCAAGAAGTTCTTGAGGGTTTTCTCATTTCTCTTACGCGGAGTCGTGGATCCAAATCAGAGCATCAAGGTTTTGCCTTGCTGCAAAGCGATGCCACAAGTCCGATTGTCGTCGAGATGGAGAATGATAATCCATTCGAGCATGAGACCTTGCAGCCGCTTGCGAGTACTCGTGTTCGGATCACTGGCTCTTGGTACAAGGATCGGTTCATCGGCACCAAGATCGAGAAGATCGGTTAGATTTCGCAAGATAAACAGTACCCCAATCTTTTCGATTGGGTTTTTTCTTGACATGTTTACTTTTTATCATTATGCTTTCACTAGGTAAATAAGGAGGCAGTCCATGGTCATTCACAATCAGAGTCTAGAGATCCCGTACGCAGTCATCGCGAAACAACGAAAGCATCGTCGGGGGCTTATTACCCTATTCATTTTTTGCCTGGGTGGTTTGCTCGCAGCTTTGGTAGCAGGTTGGTTGACGCGTATGTATCCTCAATCTGGCGGGTTCCTCGGCAACTTTTTTATGTGTTCTTTGGGTCTGTGCGTTCCTCCAACACTGTTGATAAATGCAGTTTGGAGGCGATGCGCACGAAGAGAATTCTTGGAGAGGTGCCAACAGCTTGATCAAAAGATCCAGTGCATCGAACAGGAAAATGAAATCCTGTGTCAAATGTTTCCCCATTACGTAGCAATCCGTGGCGCTATCGAGGCCATGCGGTATATCCGTGGATATGAAGAAACTGTTTGGCTGCAAGGCCAGGTATCTCGAGAACTCAAAGCACTTGAGCCAATCGTCGCCAGGGCCGATCCAGATATTCGTCAGGCACACAAACAGTACCAAACCCATGTATGCGAAGCTTTAGAAAATTTTAAATCTTATTTCCCTTGAGATTTGGCTGCGTGAAAAAAGTTGAGCCCCACGAATCAGTGGGGCTTTTTTTATTTTTTCTTCACTACATGTCCACCCGAGGTATCTTCAACGAGAAAACCAAGTGTAGCAATCTCATCGCGGATGCGGTCGCTTTCTTTCCAATTTTTCTCGGCTCTAGCTCGGGCGCGTTCGTCGAGCAGATTTCGGACAATCTCTGGGATCATCAGTTGCTCGGCTTTTCTCTCGGCCAGGCCAAGTCCAAGAATCCGATCGAAGACCAAAAGGCTTTCTTTCTTGGCGCTGTCGGGATAATCGCTTTTCAAAAGTTCCCAAACGATCGCTAGCGCCTCGGGGGTATTGAGGTCATCGTTCATGGCTGCCAGAAATTTGTTTTCAAAT